>CALZLL010000023.1 GCA_945788325.1 uncultured Clostridium sp. | reverse complement strand
TCAAAGAAGGTTCTATTAAAAAGCAAAGAGAAATTGCTATTGAGATGTTAAATAACGGAATGGATTTTGATATTATTGAAAAAATCACTAAAATAAGTAAAGAAGAATTAGAAAAATTAAATAATGGTATATAATTAATTATTATGATATAATACTACCAAAAAAGAAGTGATTTTATGGATAGTTTATCTAATTTAAAAGATTTTTTAATACCATATAGGCATAATTTAGGATTGCCTGATAATATATATTTTGGAATTGAAATTGAATTTAAAATACCTAATTATAATGACATTTATATTTCTAACTTCATTGATGAAAATAATGCCGCAATTTTTTTTCTAAGAGAAAAGGAATATAATTTTTCTTATGATATTGAAGGTGAGATAAATAATCATATAGAGTTAGTTAGTCCGGTTTTAACTGATTGTGAGAATACTTGGCATGAACTATACAATATTTTGAATTTTATAAAGAATAATGATGGTAACATTGATGGAGAAACAAAATTATATGATTCTGTTAGTTGTGGAGCACATATTCATGTTGGAAGAAATATATTTGATAATAATCCAACTGGTTGGCTTAATTTTTTAAAATTATGGAGTATATTTGAAGACTATATTTTTAGATTTACTAATGGAGAATATTATAATTTAAGAGATAATGGAATAAAAAAGGCGTCTAAAATAAATAATATTTGTATAAAAATTCTAAATGATTATGATTGTTTTAAAGAAATTGATCTTTCATATCTTATAAATAATAAAATTAATTGCGTTAATTTTACCACATCATGTATAGATAATATACCATTGAATATATTGAAAAAGGTGAGTAATCCGCAATTATATGACAAATCCAAGACAATTGAATTTAGAAGTCCAAATGGTACTTTGAATGAAATTATATGGCAAAATAACGTAAACTTCTTTACAAAAATGTTGATTTCGTGTGCATCTGATAATTTTGATATAGACAAAATGGATTATCTATATATGAATAAATCTATAGCGAATGAAAAAGATTTGTGTGATCTCGTTTTTGTTGATGATTTAGATAAAAAATGTTTTTTAAGACAATATTATAAAGATTTTTTTAATCTACAAAAAGGAAGATCTTCTAAGTTTTGGCAATAGCATTCTATTGCTATTTCTTTTAATTAATGATAAAATATAAATATCATATTAATGATAGGAGTGATATTATGTCATCTACAACTTATTTATTTAATATTGAAAATATTAATGAAGCTCTCGTTAAAGAAACGATTAAAGAAGTATGTGAAGCACTAAAAGAAAGGGGATATAATCCTGTTAATCAGTTAGTTGGTTACTTAATGAGTGGTGATCCTGGATATATTTCAAATCACAAAGAAGCTAGAAATAAGATACTTAAAATTGATAGAAGTAAAATTCTTGAAATATTAATAAAGGAATACTTAAATTAATGAGAATAATAGGATTAGATTTAGGTACTAAAACACTTGGTGTTGCAGTAAGCGATAATACTGAAACTATATCAACTGGTCTTACTACGCTTAGGTTTGAAGAAAATAAACCAGAAATGATAATTGATGATTTAAAAGAAATTATTAATTATTATAATGCTGGTTTGATAGTTATAGGTCTTCCAAAAAATATGAATAATACGCTAGGAGACGCTGTACTCCGTACTAGAGCGTTTATAAAAATACTAAATAATAATTTTGATATAGATGTAGTTGAACAAGATGAAAGACTTTCTTCGGTAAGCGCTAACAACTTGCTTATAAGCGCTGATGTTTCTAGAAAAAAAAGAAAAAAGAAGGTTGATGAGGTGGCAGCTACTATAATATTACAAAATTATTTAGATATAAGAAAGGGAATAGAAAATGGATAACAAAAACGAAGTAAAACAAGATAATACTTTTACAATTGTAAAAGATAATGGTGAAGAAGTAAAATGCGAAATTCTTTTTACATACGAAGATGAAAAAACAAAGAAAAATTACATGGCGTATACTGATAATACAACTGATGAAGAAGGAAACACTAAAGTGTATGCATCAATCTTTAATCCAGAAGAAGAAAATCCAGTACTTCTTCCAATTGAAACTGATGAAGAATGGAAATTAATTGAAGGTATTCTTTCTTCACTATCAAATCCGGAAGAGCAATCTACTGAAGAATAGTTATAATTATAAGTGATAAAAAGTTGATATTAAATTGATTTTTATCACTTTTTTTATTATAATGAATATTAGATTTAGGTGGTGGTATTATGGATCAAGATTATCTAATTAGAAAGATAGAAAAGTATGCTGATCAAAAAGGTATTCCAATTATGGAAAAAGAAGGAATTGAATTTTTGACAGAATTTGTACGTTTAAATAACATTAAAAACATTTTAGAAATAGGTAGTGCAATAGGTTATTCTGCCATTAAAATGGCACTTGCATCAGATGACGTTAATGTAACTACAATTGAGCGGGATAAAGATAGATATATAGAAGCGGTAAAAAACGTTAAGAAATTAGGCCTTGATTCAAAAATAACACTAATTTTAGCAGATGCTTTAGAATTTAATACATCAGAAGAATATGATCTTATTTTCATAGATGCAGCAAAGAGTCAATACATAAAATTCTTTAATAAATTTTCAAAAAATTTAAAAGAAAAGGGTTATATTATAACTGATAATATAAATTTTCATGGTTTGACTAACTCTGATAAAACTAAAATGTCTAGAAATTTAAGACAGCTTATTACTAAACTTGAAAAGTATATAAATTTTCTTAAAGATAATGAAGAGTTTAAAACTAGATTTTTTGAAGTTGGTGATGGCATAGCTATTTCAAGGAGAAAGAAGAATAATTAAAATGAGTAAAATTTTATTAAAAATAAATAAAGAAGAAGAATTAACATACCCAGCTGATGGGTATATTTTGGGTATTGATAAGTTTTCATATCTATTTAATAAAACATTTAGTATTGAAGATATAAAAAAAATACGTGATAATGTTTTAAATAAAAAAATATATGTATCTTTTAATAAGATTATTTTTAATGACAAAATAGAGGAATATAAAAAGTATCTTAAATTAATTGATGATATTGGATTAGATGGTATTATAGTTGGTGATATAGCAGCTTTAACATATAATCTTAAAACTAATATTATACTTGATCAAATGCATCTTAATAATAGTTATTATACAATTAATCATTATGCTAATAATGGTGTTAATGGTGTTATTTTAACTAATGATATAACTAAAAAAGAAATAGAAGAAATAACTAAAAATACTGATATTTTAACTTTTAAGCAAGTATTTGGATATCCACATTTATCTACTTCTAATCGTTATTTTGTTAGTAATTATTTAAAACATTTTAAAATTAAAGATAAATCTAGTTTTTATAAAATATCCGAAAAAAATAGTAGTAATTATTACCAAGTAATAGAAGATGACTTTGGAACTCATATATTAGGTGATAAAGTGCTTAATCTTTTAGGTAATAATTTAAACGTAGATTATGAAATAGTAGATGGTTTTATGATAGATGATATAAAAGATGTTTTAAAAGCATTTACCGAGCATGATTATGATAAAAAAGAATATTTTAATAAAATATATGATGCTTCAAATGGATTTATAAATAAAGAAACGATATATAGGGTGAAAAAAGATGAAAGATAAAAAAACTGAGTTATTAGCACCGGCAGGTTCCTTAGAAAAATTAAAGTGGGCTATTTTATATGGAGCGGATGCTGTATATTTAGGTGGTGTAAATTATAGTTTACGAGCAAATGCAAAAAACTTTACGTTAAGTGAAATTAAAGAAGGCGTAAATTTTGCGCATGCTAATAATGCAAAAGTTTACGTAACAGTTAACATTGTGTTTCATAACGAAGATGTAAATAATCTTGAATCTTATTTAAAAAATCTAGATAAAATTGGAGTAGATGCAGTTATTTTTAGTGATCCATTAATAATTGACATCGTTAAAAAAAATAATTTAAAACTTGAACTTCATTTAAGTACACAAGCATCTATTTTAAATAAAGATGCTGCTAGATATTATGTAAATCAAGGTGTATCAAGAATTGTTTTAGCAAGAGAGTGTTCTAAAAGCGATATAAAAAACATAATAGACGAAGTAGGTTGTGAAGTTGAATGCTTTATACATGGAGCGATGTGCAGTAATGTATCTGGTAGATGCGTATTATCTAATTACTTCACAAATCGTGATGCTAATCGTGGTGGATGCTGTCAAGTATGTAGATTTAACTTTAATTTATATGACCAGAATAAAAATAAAATATCGAAAGAAGATAACTTTTCAATGGCATCAAAAGATTTATCCCTTTTTGATTATATAAAAGACATGATGGATATAAACGTTAGTTCTTTTAAGTTAGAGGGTAGAATGAGATCTATTTATTATATTGCAACCATCGTTTCAGTTTATCGTAAAATGATAGATATGTATAGTAATAAAAAAGTCGATGATGAATATATTAATAGAGCAAGGCATATCTTAAATAGGTGTGCTAATAGAGAAGTTGCACCACAATTTTTTAATAAGAAACCTAGCGAACAAGAACAATATTATGGAAGTAGACAAGAAGATTCTAATCAGGATTTTTTAGGAATAGTATTAGACTATGATGAAGATGCAAAATTAGCTACCATAGAACAAAGAAACTTTTTTAAACCAGGAGATAAAGTAACAATTTTTGGTCCAAATAAAGAAGATTATTCATTTGTTATTGAATATTTAATAGATGAAGATGAAAATCAAATAGATGCTGCAAGACATCCAAGACAAATTGTAAAAATAAATTGTGATAAAAAAGTAAATGAAAATGATTTAATGCGTGTCAACTTTTTAGATTGACAAAACTTTAAAAATGTAGTAACATGATACCCATGCTTAATTATCGAGGTGAATAATATGAATAAAGAAATATATCTAACTAGTGAAGGTTTTTTAAAACTTGAAGAAGAACTAGAAAGTTTAAAGAAAGTAGAACGTCCAGAAGTAATAACTGCTATTAAAGAAGCTAGGGCATTAGGAGATTTATCAGAAAATGCTGAATATTCTGCAGCTAGAGAACGTCAAGGTAGATTAGAAGCTAGAATAAAAGAAATTGAATATACTTTAGAACACGCAACCATTATTGAAAATAATAATGATGGTTCAGTTAAAGTTGGTTCTGTTGTAACTATAAAATATGATGATGACGATGATGAAGAAGAATATACTATCGTTGGTACGAACGAAGCAGATCCTTTTTCAAATAAGATATCCAATGAATCTCCTATTGCAGTAGCTGTTATGGGTAAAAAGGTTGGAGATAAAGTATCAGTTGAATCCCCAAACGGAAGTTTTGATGTAGAAATAGTAAAGGTAGCCTAAGCTATCTTTTTAAATTTTACATAACTTTTGCTTTTTGCTTGTAAAAGAAATATAAATACGTTATAATACTAATTGTTTTAAGGAGGAATTAAATTTATGGCAGAAAAAAAAGAAAAGAAAGCTAAAAACATTCATGAAGTTAAAATTGAAATAAATGGTGATGAATGGTCTAAAAAAATTGATGATGCGTTTAAGAAAGTGATTAAAACCGTAAAGATTGATGGTTTTAGACCTGGTAAAGCACCAAGAAATATATATGAACAAAAATATGGTAAAGCTTCTTTGGTTATGGAAGCAGTGGATAATAGCATGCAAGAAGCTTATTCTAAAGCTCTTGAAAAGTTTAAAGGAGAACCAATACTTCAACCAACTGTTGCTATTGAAAAAGCTGATGAAGAAGGAGTTGTTTACGTATTTACATTCACTACTAAGCCAGAAGTAAAGATAAAAAAATATACTGGTTTAAACGTAAAAAAAGATGTTGTTAAAGTAACTAAAAAAGACGTTGATGCTGAAATAGAAAAAATGAGAAAAGAATATGCTGATTTACAAGTTAAAGAAGGTAAGGCTGAAGAAGGAGATACCGTTATAATTGACTTTGAAGGTTTTGATAAAGATAAAGCTTTTGAAGGTGGTAAAGCTGAAAATTATGCATTAGAATTAGGTAGTCATTCATTTATACCTGGTTTTGAAGAAGCTTTAATTGGTGTTAAAGCAGGAGATAAAAAAGATGTTAACGTAAGTTTTCCAGAGGATTATCATGCAGAAGAATTAAAAGGTAAACCTGTAGTATTTAAAGTAACTGTTCACGAGGTTAAAACAAAGGTATTTCCTGAGTTAAATGAAGAATTTTTCTTAGATTTAGGTTTAGAAGATGTTAAGACTAAAGAAGATTTAGAAAAAACTATTAAAGAAACCATGACTGAACAAAAAGAATATGAATCAGAAAATAAATACGTTGATGAATTATTTGAAGCATTACTTAAACAAACGGAAGTAGAAGTACCACATGAATTAATTCATGAAGAATTAGATAGAATGTTAGAACAATATGAAGAAAGATTAAAAATGCAAGGTATTACTTTAGAACAATTCTATAAATATACTAACTCTAGTGAAGAAGCATTAAAATCTCAAATGCATGAAGAAGCTGAAAAGAGAATTAAACTTCGTTTTGCAATAGATGAAATAATAGAAAAAGAAAAAATAGATGCAACTGATGATGAAGTAGAAAAAGATGCTTTAGAAAAATCTAAAAAACACGGCATGGATAAAGATGAATACATTAAAGCGTTTGGTGGTTCTGAAATGCTTAAGTATGATATAAAAGTTCAAAAAGTATTAGAAATATTAAAAAAATAAATAATAATTGCACTCTTAAATGAGTGCTTTTTAATTATCTAATTATTTCCAGATACAAATTACGTCATATTTCTTGACTTTTGATTTTCTTGGTTTATAATAAAAAGTAAAAATTTATATTTATGCTGAAGGAGGAATTTTTATGTTGAAGCAGGATTTACCAGTAATACTTTTAAGAGGAATTATCGTTCTTCCTTATGCTGAACTTAAGATAGATTTAATTGATGAACTAGATACTAAAATAATTGAACTTGCAAGTAATAACCATGATGGTTACGTACTTTTAGTTTCTCCTAAAGATTATCTAGAAGAAAGAATAGAAATAAGTAAATTGCCTAAATTAGGTATAGTTGGACAAATAACTAAGAAAACTATTTTACCTAATGGATGCACGCGTGTAACTATAGAAGGTAAAAAACGTGCTGTAATTGAAAATTATATGCCATATGATAATGAAGATGATATATTTGCAGCAACTGTTAAATCTCCAACTAAATATGCGATTGATGCATCAGATGAAAGTGCTTTAGTTAGAAAGTTAAAACAAGAATTGGAAAACTACATTAATTCGGTTCCTTATGCTTCTAATAGTATATTAGGCTTTATAGATGATATTACAACAGTAAGTAAATTAGCGGATGTTGTAGCTAATTACATGCCTATTTCATTTGAACGTAGATATGAGTTTTTAACAACTATAAATCCACATACCAGGGTAATGATGGATTTGGAAGATATTCAAAAAGAGTTAGATGTTTTTGAAATAGAAAAGAAATTAGATACAAAACTAAAAAAAGAAATGGATAAGAATCAAACCGAGTTTATTTTAAGAGAAAAAATAAGATTAATAAAAGAAGAATTAGGTGATGTATCTTCTAAAGACGATGAAATAGAAGAAATAAAAGAAAAAATTAAAAAGCTTAAATGTCCTAAAAACATATTAAAAAAACTAGATAGAGAGTTAAAAAAATATGAGTCAACTCCATCAACATCACCAGAAATAGGAATAATTAGAAACTATATTGATGTGTTAATTAATTTACCATGGAATGTTTATACAAAAGATAACAAAGATTTAAAAAAGGTAAAAGAAGTATTAGATTCGTCTCATTATGGATTAGAAGATATAAAAGAACGTATTGTTGAATATTTAGCAGTTAAGGAACGTAGTGTTTCTAACAAGGCGCCTATAATATGTTTAGTAGGCCCTCCAGGTGTTGGTAAAACGTCACTTGCAAAATCAATCGCGGATGCGATGAACAGAAAGTTTGTTAAAATATCAGTTGGTGGGGTCAATGATCCAGCAGAAATTATTGGACATAGAAGAACTTATATGGGTGCAAATCCAGGTAGAATAATAAATGCTTTGAAAAAATGTGGTTCAAGTAACCCAGTATTCTTAATTGATGAAGTAGATAAGATGACAAAGGATATTAAAGGAGATCCTGCAAGTAGTTTACTAGAGGTTCTTGATCCGGAACAAAACGATAAATTTTATGATAATTATGTTGAAGAGCCTTATGATTTATCTAGGATAATGTTTATATTAACCGCTAATTATATAGAACAAATTCCTGAAGAATTAAAAGATAGACTAGAAATCATTAACTTATCTAGTTATACATTGTATGAAAAATTGTTTATAGCTAAAAATCATTTAATAAAATTAGCATGTGAAGAGTATGGACTAACATCTAATAATATTAAATTTAGTGATGACGTTATCTTAAAAATTATTAATGATTATACAAAAGAAGCAGGCGTACGTGAATTAGAAAGAGTTATAAATAAAGTTGTAAGAAAATACGTTAAACAAATGCTTGAAGAAAAAAAAGATACTATAAACGTAAAGGTTACTGATAAAAAATTAGAAAAGTTTTTAGGTAAGCCTAAGTTTGAAAGTAATGAATTTTTATCAACTAATACGCCTGGTGTAGTAAATGGGCTTGCATATACTTCATATGGTGGTGATATCCTTCCAATAGAGGTAGTTACTTATCCTTCAAAGGATAGTGATAAATTAACTGGTAATTTAGGTGACGTTATGAAAGAAAGCGCTTTAGTAGCTTTAGGTCACATTAAGAGTCATTCAAAAGAGTATAAAGTAGATTTAAAAAGTTTAGATAATACATGTATTCATATAAACGCAACTGAAGGTGGAATAAAAAAAGATGGCCCATCTGCCGGAATAGCACTAACCTCCGCAATAATAAGTGCATTAACAAATAGCGTTGTTAGTGAAACTTATGCTATGACCGGTGAAATGACCCTTACTGGTAAAGTATTACCAATTGGTGGATTAAAAGAAAAAACGATTGGTGCATATCGTGCAGGTGTTAAAAAAATAATTATTCCGAAACAAAATGAGAAAGACTTAGAAGATATACCATTGGAAGTTAAAAATAATACAGAAATAATATTAGTTAATAATTACTTTGAAGTATATCAAGAAATATTTAATAAAAAGAAGAAAAATTAACATTTTCCTTCTTTTTTTTGCATACGTTTTATTGAATGGAGATGAAGATATGAAACAAATAATACCATTTGTAAAAGATATAGGCTTTAATACTGATATATCTGAAATTACAAGTATAGCTTTAGAACATAATTTACAAATGGAAAACGCTGATTCAATTGTTGGTAATTTTACAATTAGTGGTAAATATAAAATAAATGATATAAGTGTTAATGAAGAAGTGTTTGAAAAAGAAGTTCCGTTTGATATAACCTTAGATGATAAGTATGATGCAAGTAAAGTAAAAATAGATATTGATAATTTCTATTACGAAATAATAAATGATGAGTATTTAAGAGTTCATATAGATGTTTTAGTTCAAAATTTAGTATACGTAAAAAAAGAAGTTAAGATGATTGATGAGGTTGAAAAACCAGAGTTGGTTATACCTGATGTGCCAGCTGCTAAAGATAAAAAAAATGATGAAAGAAGTGATTGTTTGGTGGAAAATGAAAAAGAAATAATAAAAACTAACGAAGAAAGAGAAAAAGAAAATATTTTAGAAGAAAAAAATAGTGAAAATTCAAAAGAAAATATAGAAATATCAGAAAATGATATAGTAGAAGAAAATAGAGAAAATATAGCAAGTAATATATCAGCAAGTTTTTTAAATGAAACAGAAAAATATGTAACTTATAAAGTACATATTATAAGAGAAAATGAAACAATAGATGACATAAAAGAAAAATATGGTATTGATAAAGAAGAGTTGGAAAAATATAATAGTCTGGATAACATAGTTATTGGTAGTAAAATAATTATACCTACTAACAATGAATAATGATTTAAAAAGAACTATAAAAAAAATATGTCCTTTTGTTAAACGATATGAATTTTATAAAAACACTATAATATACAAAGATGAACACGAAAAAAAACACGTTATAAAATCAAATGAAAATAATATATTAGATATATATAACTATCTTAATTCAAGGGGGTTTGGTTATTTGCCAAGACTTGAGTATTGTGATGATAGAACTTATGTTTATGAATATGTTAATGATACCATAACACCAAAGGAACAAAGAATAAGTGATCTTATTAAAATAGATGCATTACTTCATAACAAAACAGTTTATTATAAAGATGTATCATTAGATGAAATAAAAGAAATTTATGAAAATATAGGTAATAACATAGATACAACTTTTAGTTATTATGATGATTTAATAACGATGATTGAGTCTAAAATATACATGTCACCTGCTGAATATATGTTGGCAAGAAATTGTTCTTCAATTTTTTCTTGTCTTAATTTTTGCAAGAAAGAGCTTGATAACTGGTATGAAATGATGCAAAATAAAAGTAAAAAAAGAGTAGTTTTACTTCATAATAATTTAAGCCCAGATCATCTCATTAGAAAAGATGATAACGTTTTAATAGGTTGGAACAAGGCTTATAGAGGAAGTCCAATACATGACTTTATAAAATTATATAAAGAAAATTATGATAAATATGATTTTAATGAGTTATATCACGAATACTTAAAAAGATTTCCACTAACGTCAGATGAAAGAAAACTAATGTTTATAATTCTTTTTTTACCTCCTAAAATAGAATTTATAAAAGACGAATTAAAATCTACCATAAAAATAGCAAAATTATGTAATTATTTAGTGACTACTGATAAGTTATTTATGGAAAATGAGGCAAAATATCCCAAAGAAAAGGATGATAAGGTCTATGAATAATAAAAATACTTGAAATCTAGCACATAATATCAAAGTTATTAAAGCTTGATAAAAAGTTATAAAGCAAAAAGCTATTACTAAGATAACGTACCAAGAAAAGCCACCTAAAAAGAAATTATTTGGACGCATTAACATCACCTTTACCATATTATATGTACAAATTAATTAGTTGCTAACCATATTTTTACAAAAATATGGTTTTTTTATCTAAAAAATGTTATCATATAAAAGAATAGGAGTGGTTGATATGCTTAATAATAAGGGATTTGCAGTTTCTTCTGTTTTATATACGTTATTAATAGCATTTTTATTATTTTTAGGAGCAGCTTTAGCACAAATTGCTTCTTCAAGTAGTTTAATAGGTAAAGCTAATGATGATATAGTAAATGGTACTCGATTTAAAGATAAAGATAATATAGCAAATGGTACTAAATTTAAAGCTATACAATTAAGACCTGATGGAGTCTGTGATTCTAATGGCCCTGCTTGGTATGATAGAAATGACATAGTTAAAATTGAATCAAGATATGGTACTGTTTATTGGCCAAAAGATTTTGAGGGGCAAGGTATCGATGTTAATATTAATGGCATAACTATAACAAGTGGACTCTCTGATGGTAATAAAATAGAAGTTAGTGATGGTGGAAAGTGTAATTATAATAATTGCTTTAGAAAATTAATATTTACTGATAGTTTAACTGACGATAATACATCAGTTGATATAGCAGATATTTGTAAATAACAAGATACTTGTTAAAATAATAATAATTTGTTATACTATCTATATATTTTAAAAGCAAGGACCAAGAGGAGTAAATTATAGTTTATTAAAAGAGAGTAAATGGTTGGTGTAAATTTACAATAAATATAATTGAAGGTAGCTTGTTAGCTTTTTTTCTGAAATAATAGTAGGAAATTACGTATTACTGCGTTAAAGTATTAAGATGCATACTTTTATAGTATGAATTAAGGTGGTACCGTGGGCAAATAAGTTCATCCTTTGTTGGATGAATTTTTTTAATATAAAAGGAGTGATAAAATGGAACGTAGAATAATTATAATTTCACCGGATGATAAAAAATTACAAGATATATTAAATGTAAAACTTGATGGTGATACATTTCACATAGATATATCGAAGCAATATGCTATGAATAAAAAAATAGAAAATATAACAAATGGGTATAATGATCTTGCTTCTCACAATTATGTTGTTTTATTTATAATTGGAGACATAATTGAAATATTTGCAGGTAAAGTTATTAATGATAATCAAATTAGTATTTTAAAAGAATTATCTGATTTTATATTTAGTTCTTATAAAGAACCTAGGATTGATTTTGGCGTCTTTGAAGATAAAGTAATTTGTGAAGTAACTAATAATATAAAAACATATGATCAATTATTAAGTGCTATTTTAAAATATAGAAAGGATGATGAAAATGTTAGAAAAAAAATATAATCATATTGAAGTTGAAAAAGGAAAATATGAAAATTGGGTTAACAAAGATTATTTTAAAGCAGGAGATTTGAGTAAAGATCCATTTTGCATAGTAATACCACCACCAAACGTAACGGGTAAATTACATTTGGGTCATGCTTGGGATACTACTTTACAAGACA
>CALZLL010000022.1 GCA_945788325.1 uncultured Clostridium sp. | reverse complement strand
TATTTTTAATGAATTTATTATTTCTTCTTTTTATAACGAATATTCCAGAATCTTTGTTAAGATGTTTTATGTTCTTTTGTTTGAACTTAATAAATAGTCATTTTAAACTAAATATAAAAACTTATAATATAGTAATTATAAGTTCTATGATATTGCTCATATTAAATCCATATTTAATATATAGTGTAGGCTTTTTATTTTCTATTACGATTACCTTTTTTATAACATTATCTAATAAATATTTAACAAATAAAAGTTACTTTAAGAAAATTCTTATAATATCATTTATCTCTTTTTTATCTTCATTACCAATACTTGCATCATACTTTTTTAAAATAAATTTTTTATCTTTAGTATTAAACATTATATTTGTACCATTTGTTTCTATTATTTTATTTCCGCTTGGACTTATAACTTTTATTTTTCCATTTATAGATACTTTTTATTTTAAATTAATCAATGTATTTGAACTAATTGTTACTTTACTAGATAAAATAAAAATATTATCTTTTGCACTGGCTAAACCAAATATAATTATGATTATTTTATATTATTTAGCGTTATACATAATGATAAAAGTAAATAAAAAATACATAATTATATATTTGATTATTTTATTTTTTAATTTAAACATGAGACTTTTTATTACTAATCCGTTTGTTACTTTTTTAGACGTTGGACAAGGAGATAGCGTACTTATTATATTACCTAAAGGAAAAACAATCTTAATTGATACTGGTGGTAAATACATGAGTGATTATTCGATAGTAAAAAATAAAACAATACCATATTTAAATTCTCTTGGTATTAATAAAATAAATTCACTTGTTTTAACACATGGAGACTTTGACCATATGGGTGAAGCAATTAATTTAGTAGAAAACTTTAAAGTAGAGAAAGTAATATTTAATTGTGGTGAATTTAATGAACTTGAACAAGGTTTGATTAAAGTATTAGATAAAAAGAAAATACCATATTATTCATGTATTAAAGAATTAAATATTAATGATAACAAGTTATATTTTTTGAATAATAATGATTATAGAAATGAGAATGATAATTCATCAGTTATATATACAGAACTAAATAATCATAAATTTCTATTCATGGGGGATGCTGGAATAGAAGTAGAAGAAGATATACTAGAAAAATATAATTTAAAAAATATTGATGTTTTAAAAGTGGGACATCATGGAAGTAAGACAAGTTCAAGTAAAGAATTTACAAATGAGATTAATCCTAAATATTCAGTAATTAGTGTTGGAAAGAATAATCGTTATGGTCATCCGAATAAAGAAGTGTTAAACAACTTAGAAGCATTTAAAATATATAGAACAGATCAAGATGGTAGTATTATGTTTAAAATTAAAAACAATAAATTTAAAATTGAAACTTGCAGTCCATAGAAAAGTGTCACCACTGGTGACAAAATTATTAAAGGAGTGGATATGAATTATTATAATGAGATAAAAAACAAATTAATAGATAATGAAGTATATTCAAAAGTAAAAGATTATTCAAAAGAAAGGCACAAAGTCATTACATATTTTGAAATAGGTAAATTAATAACTGAAGCTGGTGGAAAGTATGGAGATAATATAATAGAAGAATATTCTAAAAAGTTAGTTATAGAAGTAGGTAAAAAATATAATCGCAGAACTTTATTTAGAATGAAACAATTTTATAATAGATTTAATAATACAAAAGTGTCCACATTGTGGACACAATTAACATGGAGTCATCTAAGATTACTGCTCAATTTAGAAATTGATTCTATGAATTATTATATCAAAGTAATTATCAATAAGCGCTTATCAGTTAGAGAATTAGAGTTTAAAATCAAATCTAATGAATATGAAAGATTACCAGTTGAAACAAAAAATAAGCTTATAAACGAAGATAGAGTTGAAGTAAAAGATTTAATACCAAATCCTATATTAATTAAAAATAGAAATAATCTAGAGATAGTTACCGAGAAAGTATTACAAAAACTAATATTAGAAGATGTTGAATCATTTATGAATGAACTCGGTAATTCTTTTAGTTTTATAGGGAGTGAATATAAAATTAAAATAGGTGATAAATTTAATTATATTGATTTACTTTTCTATAATATTAAATATAAATGTTATGTAGTAGTTGAATTAAAAGTAACCGAACTTAAGAAAGAACATACAGGCCAAATTATGACATATATGAATTATATAGATAAGAATATTAAAACAATAGAAGAAAAAAATACAGTTGGTATTATTATTTGTAAACAAGATAATGAATATGTAATAAAATATTGTTCTGATGATAGAATAATATCTAGAGAATATGAATTGGTTTGATTATATTTTGTAATTTTAGGGTATAATCTTTTTAAAATGGATATATTAAAAGTAGAGCATAGTTGTTCTGATATGTAAAAATAATCTTTTTATTTAGTTATATAGAAATGATCATTTTATTGGTTTAAAATTCTTTAAATACAAATATATAATAATATTAGATTTGTATTTAAGCAAAATATGGTTAACAAAGTAATTTGTAAACCATATATTATTGTAGAACGCTTTAGCATGCAAGGGCGTTTTTAGATAGATTGAGAAACTAAAAAAGAGAAGTTTTAGTTTCTCTTTTTTTATTTAGATACATTCCATTTTATTTTTCCTTTCTTTAAAATTTTCTATATAAACCGATTGCTTTACCAAGAATTGTACAATTTGGTAAAATAATTGGTGCCATTGTATCATTTTCTGGTTGTAATCTTATGTGCGTAGCTTCTTTATAAAAAGTTTTTAAAGTAACCTCGTTTTCCATTGTCATTGCAACAACTATATCACCATTTCTAGCAACGTTTTGCCTTTGAACAATTACGATATCACCATCAAATATTCCGGCGTTAATCATACTTTCACCACTTACTTTTAAGGTAAATACTTCTTCTTTACTTGGTATTAAATAAGCCGGCAAACTAAAATACTCATTTGGAGTTTCAATTGCTTCGATAGGAGAACCGGCGGTTATTTTACCAAGTAATGGTACTTCTACAACATCTTCGTTTAAATATTCGTTATTACCAACTATTTCAAGAGATCTATACTTTGAATTAGTTTTTTTTATGTATCCCTTAGATTCTAAAGCTGTTATATGAGATTGTATCGTAGCAGGAGAGTTAAGTCCAAGTGCTTTTCCAATTTCTCTTACGGCTGGTGGATAACCATGATTTGCTACGTAACTTTTTATATAGTCTAATACATCTTTTTGTCTATTTGTAAGTTTTTCCATAATGCCTCCCTTTTTTATTACAATTATATAATATCACACTTACTTTACATTGTCAAACATTTGTTCACTTAAACTATTGACACATACGTTTGTTCGTAGTAATATTAAATTGTAATTAAACGAAGAAAGGTAAGTGGTTAGTATGAAATTTTTAAAAGGATATAAAGGAGTTGCAATTATATATTTAGTAATTACGTTAATTAACATAATATGGGTAGTTAATTATGAAAAGCCTAACGATGTAAAACAAGTAAGCAAAGAAAGAAACGTTGCTTTAAATGCTTAATTATGTTATTGATAAAAAACTCTTTTTGACTTATAATGAAAATATAAGATGGAAAGGGTGTTTTTTATGAATGATGAAAAAATTATTAGTGCCATTAAAGCACTATCTATAGCTGAAATATCCAAAGCGAAAAGTGGTCATCCTGGAATAGTTTTAGGAGCAGCGCCTATACTATATACTTTGTATAGTAAGCATATGATGATAGATATTAATGATGATAAATGGATAAATAGAGATAGATTTATAATGTCAGCAGGACATGGTTCAGCTTTATTATATGCAACACTTTATATGTCAGGTTTTAATTTATCAATAAAAGATTTGAAAAATTTTAGACAAATTGATTCAAATACACCAGGACATCCTGAAACTGGTATAACACCTGGAGTTGATTGCTCAACAGGGCCTTTAGGACAAGGAATAGCTACGGCGGTTGGTATTGCGGCAGCAGAGCGTTATTTATCTGAAAAATTTAATAAATTATTAGATTATAAAACTTATGTTTTATGCGGTGAAGGAGATTTAATGGAAGGTATATCATATGAAGCTTGTTCACTTGCTGGAAATTTAAAGTTAGGAAACTTAATTGTTTTATATGATTCAAACAACGTAACTTTAGATGGCGATGCCAAAAAAAGTTTTGATGAGGATATTTTAAAAAGATTTGATGCAATGGGATGGCATACTGATATGGTAGCTGATGGTAATAATCCAATATTAATTGATATGGCAATATCTAAAGCAAAAAGAAGGACAGATAAACCATCATTTATAGAAATAAAAACAATAATAGGAAGAGATTCACTTTTACAAGGAACTAATAAAGTTCATGGTTCACCCCTTACTAAAGAAGATGTAAGACAATTAAAAGATAAATTAAAATTGGATAATGACTTATTTTCTAACATAAGTAATCTTAGAAAAGAAATGGCTAATTTTATAAGAATAAGAGTTACTCATGATAAGAAAAAATGGGATACTAAATATAATGCTTATTTAAACTCTTGTGATGATGAAACGAAAAGATTTTTAGAATCTCTAAGAGAAGATAAAAGATATGATATAACAAGATTATTTAAAGAGAAAACTTTTGAAGATGATGGATTAAGAAATATAAATGGTATCATCATGAATGAGATAGCTAACAACTATCCAGCGTTTTTAGGAGGTTCAGCAGATCTTTCTTCTTCAACTAAAACTTATTTAAATAAATTTGGAGATTTTTCTAGCACTAACTATGGTGGTAAAAACTTTTGGTTTGGAGTAAGAGAACATGCAATGGGGGCTTTTATAAACGGACTTGCTTTATCTGGTCTTAGACCTTTTTGTTCAACTTTTTTAGCATTTTCCGATTACTTAAAACCATCTATTAGAATGGCAAGTTTAATGAATTTACCAAGTACGTTTGTATTTACTCATGATTCTGTTATGATAGGTGAAGATGGACCTACACATCAACCTATAGAACAACTACCAATGCTTAGAAGTATACCTAACCATTACGTTTATAGACCATGTGATGCCAATGAAATAATTGGTTCTTGGCAAACCATTTTAAACAATGATAAACCATCTTCAATCATTCTTTCTAGAAGTAAATGTAAAAATTTAGATGTAACTGATCAATTGAGTGTTAAAAAGGGAGCTTATATAATTAGAAAAGAAAAGAAAAAGTTATTTGGAATTATAATCGCAACCGGAAGTGAGGTATCACTTGCACTTGATATAGCTGAAAAATTATCAAATAAAGGTATGGAAATAAGAGTAGTATCAATGCCATGTATGGAGTTGTTTGAAGAACAACCAAATAGCTATAAAGAAGAAATATTACCAATAGGATATAAAACCTTTGTAATAGAAAGATCATCTAAATTTGGATGGCATAAATATGTATATAGTGATAAATACATAATGGGATTAGATAGTTTTGGTTATTCGGGTAAAAGTGAGGATGTATTAAAGAAACTAAAATTAGACGATGAATCAATATATAAGAGAATAGAAAAACTGCTTAAATAAGTAGTTTTTTTTAAAATCTTTATGGTAAAACGACATTAAGAAAGGTTGATGTTTATGGAGAATATATAAAAAACACCAGGAAAAATAACATATGGACAAAGGCGAGTTTCAGAAGAATTTGAAAAGAAAATTATGAGTTATGAAAATAACTTTGAAGCAGTTATTGATTTAGATAATAAATTAAAAAATAAAATATATAGAAGTCAAAATGCACGTTATTGATCCTAGTATGGTTTATACCACTAAGTAGTAAAACTACAAAATATCAAAAGATAATAGATAAAAAAATTAAAAGAATATGTTTAGAATTATGTTAATAATTAAAAATTAATCTAAATCGTTATTATAACCTTTATCAAGTATAATATTTCACGCGAAGATTGAATTTGAGCAAGAAACGTGATATATTAAACGTAAAAAAGTTGTGGAGTTGGTGTTATGTTAAATAATGAATATTTATATGAAGGAAAAACCATGCAAGAATATATTACTTATTTAGATGTTAATTTTTATGATATTCATAAGGAAATTAATCCAGTAGAAATTGCATCGTATTTTAAATGTGAAGTTGATGATGTTTTGAAAGTTTTAAAAGATATGGATTATAATGTTACTGAATCTTATAATATAGAACAAATTGGAATAGGAGAATATAAAATAATTGGTGAAACAGAATATTATGTTATTAGAAAACACCATCAAAAAGGTGATGAGGTAGATCCAAAAAGTTGGGCTAGATGGATGGGAAAAATGGGAATTATTACTGAAAATTCTAACATTAGTATTGGTCATTTAAATACAGATTATATTGAAATAAATGAAATACAAGATAAGAATGATGAACTAAAGAAAATAGAAAGATTTTTAAATAAATACGTTGAAAAATATACAGAAAAAACAAATATAGATAAAAGTAAAATTGAAGTTGAATTTATTAATTATGGTAAAACAGAATTAGTTTATGTGCTTAATTTACCCAATAATGGGAAAATAACACTACTAGTTAAACAACCATCGGTAAAACTTGGAAAAATAAAACAAGAAGCAATGTATTTATCAGAATTAAAAGAAAAAGATAATATGGTTGTAGCTCCAATTGACTATTTCGAATATGGTGATTATGAGCTTTATGCAACGCCATATATCAATCAAGCTAGGTGTATTGCAAGTTTAAATTCATGGGGTATGTACGTTCCAGAGCCATATTATAGATTTGTACCATTTAATGAAGAACAAGAGAAAATTGTAATTACATGCATGATTTCAAAACTAGTTAGTTTGTATGACTTTGATAATAATGAAGGTATATGTGAATGTAAATTAGGTGGAGGGGACTTTATGTTGCCAAAAGGCTGGGAATTAGAATCTCCAACAATTGAAAGTACTCTGTCCAATCTATATTTGATAGCAGCTAGAGAAAAAATTAATTGTTCGTTTGAAGATTATTTGGATATAATTAGAGAGGAATTTTCAAAATCTACTATAAATGAAAATCAAAATAATTTATTTATAAATAAAAGAGCTAGAGTTCCAATGAATTTAGAAGATATAGAAGCTGGAATAGAATTAGGAAAGAAAAATATTAAGACTAAATTGGCAAGTAGCTTAGTTAAGTCTATTTCGAAAAAAATAATTTAATAATATATAATTCGACATCTTTTTTATAGAAAACATAATATTCTATAAAAGAGGTGTTTTATTTATGAGAACTTATTATGTATTTAAAATTAATGATTCATTTTCTAAGTTATATTATAATAAAACTTATTATTTATATAAGATGTTAGAACAGATATCATTATCTAGTAAAAATGATTTTATAATATCTTATAGATTATTTGAACAAATGGCAGTACCTTTTGATAAGACTAACATAAATAGTAAAATTTATAGAAGGTATGCATTTGATGTGAATTATAAAAAAACACTTAATAAACATGTATTAGATAATGGTGTTGAAAAAACTAGATTAACCGTGTATAACACCTATATAAAAATAAAAACTAATAAAAACATAACTGAATTTTTTAAGGTGTTAAGTACACAAGAAAATATATTTATATGTGATTTTAATAATAAAGATTATTTTTGGCTAAGTAAAGTATCGTCAAAAAGTCTTGTATAAATTGGTGAATTTTAGTAAAATATTATCATGAAAGGAAGATGAGTAATTATGTTGGGAAATATTTTATGGTGTGTAATTGGTCTTATAGTAGGATTAGTTGCTGGTTTCTTTGGTGCTAGAGCATTCATGAAGAAATACTTAAAGAAAAATCCACCAATAAATGAAAAGATGATAAAGATTATGATGCAACAAATGGGAAGAACTCCAAGTCAAAAGCAAATTAATCAAATGATGAAGGCAATGAATAAAGTACAATAATTCATTGTCGTATATATTGAAGAAAAATATATAAGTTAAATAATTATAAATATATGACAAAAAAGTGTAAAGAATTTTGCACTTTTTTTAATACTTATGATATAATGCTTTATAGGTTAAAGAAGATAAGGAGATGATTTTTTTATGGCAAAATATGATGAATCATCAATTAAAATATTAGAAGGTCTTGAGGCAGTAAGAAAAAGACCAGGTATGTATATAGGTTCAACTGACAAAAGAGGTTTACACCATCTTGTCTGGGAAATAGTTGATAATGGTATTGACGAAGCAATAAATGGTTATGGTAATCATTTAAAAGTCATTATCCATAAAGATGGATCTGTATCAGTTTCTGATGAAGGTCGTGGTGTACCGGTTGGAAAACATTCTTCTGGTAAATCTACTCCTGAAGTTATTTATACAGTATTACATGCTGGTGGTAAGTTCCAAGAAGGTGGGTATAAAGTATCTGGTGGATTACATGGTGTTGGTGCATCAGTTGTAAATGCATTATCAAAGTGGATGAGAGTAAGTATTAATCGTGATGGTGGAAAATATGAAATATCATTTAAAAATGGTGGTCATTTAGATGAAGATTTAAAGAAAATAGGTACTACTAATAGAACAGGAACCACCGTTAGATTTATGCCAGATGATGAAATATTTAGTACTACTACATTTTCTTTTACTACCATATGTGAAAGAATGCAAGAATCAGCGTTTTTAATTAAAGGACTTTCAATAGATGTTATAGATGAAGAAGATGAAAAAGAAGCTCATTATCATTATGAAAAAGGGCTTGAAGAATTTGTTTCATATTTAAACGAGGGTAAAAAAACGATTCATAACGTTGTTGGATTTGAGGGTGTTAAAAACAAAATAGAAGTAGAGTGTGCTTTACAATATACTGATTCATATAATGAAAACGTTGTATCGTTTGTTAATAACGTAAAAACTAGTGATGGTGGTTCTCATGAAGTAGGACTTAAAAGTGCTTTAACGAAAGCATTTAATGATTATGCGAAAAGTAATGGATATTTAAAGGCCAAAGATAAAAATTTTGAAGGTAGTGACGTAAGAGAAGGTTTAACGGTTATTTTATCTTTAAAGGTTCCAGAAGATTTATTACAATTTGAAGGACAAACTAAAGGTAAGTTAGGTACACCACTTGCTAAAACAGCTGTTGAACAAATTGTTTATGAAAAAGTTGGTTTCTTTTTAGAGGAAAATAAACAAATTGCAACTGATATTATAAATAAAGCCTTAAAGGGTAAAGCTGCAAGAGAAGCGGCAAGAAAAGCAAGGGAAGAAGCACGTAAAGGTAAAACAAAGAATTCAAAAGAAAAAAATTTATCTGATAAATTAGCACCTGCAACTAAAAAAGATCCTAAGAAAAATGAATTATTTATTGTTGAGGGTGATTCTGCAGGAGGTAGTGCAAAAACCGGAAGAGAAAGAAGCTATCAAGCAATATTACCTCTTCGTGGTAAGGTTTTAAACACTGAAAGATGTACGATGGAAGAAGCATATAAGAATGCTGAAATTAATACTCTTATATATACGATAGGTGCAGGTGTTGGACCAGACTTTCATATTGAGGATTGTAACTATGATAAAATCATTATCATGACCGATGCCGATGATGATGGATGTCATATTCAAGTACTTCTTGTAACGTTCTTTTACAGGTACATGAGGCCTTTAATAGAAGCTGGTAAAGTCTATATTGCTAACCCACCACTTTATAAAGTAGAATTTGGTAAAAAAGATGAAATATACGTTTATTCTGATGAAGAACTAAAAGAAGTAACAAAAGATAAAAAAATAACTGATTTACAAAGATATAAAGGTCTTGGTGAAATGGATGCAAATCAGTTATGGGAAACAACTATGGATCCAGAAAGAAGAAGCCTATTTAGGGTAAAGATAACTGATGTTGCGTTAGCGGAAAAAAGGGTATCTATACTAATGGGGGATAAAGTAGAACCAAGAAAAGAATGGATAGAAGAAAACGTAGACTTTACGTTAGAAGATAATTATGAGATGTTAAAGTAAGGAGGTGCGTCAAATGAAAGAAGTATTACATAGAATAGAAGAATACGCTCTTGAAGAAATAATGGGTGAGCGTTTTGGTAGATATTGTAAAACTATTATTTTAGACCGTGCCTTACCTGACGTAAGAGATGGTTTAAAGCCAGTACAAAGAAGAATTTTATACGGAATGTATAAATCTGGTAATACTTATGATAAAAAATATCGTAAGAGTGCTAAAGCAGTTGGTGAAATAATGGGTAATTATCATCCACATGGTGATTCATCTATTTATGATGCAATGGTAAGAATGAGTCAAGACTGGAAAATGATGACACCTTACATAGACATGCATGGTAATAATGGTTCAATGGATGGTGATGGTGCTGCTGCAATGCGTTACACTGAAGCTAGATTATCAAAAATAAGTAATGAACTTTTAAATGATATAAACAAAAATACCGTTGAGATGGCACCTAACTATGATGATACTTTAATGGAACCAGTAGTTTTACCAGCAGGTTTTCCAAATCTTTTAGTAAATGGTTCAACTGGTATATCAGCTGGGTATGCAACAAATATACCACCACATAACCTAGGTGAAGTAATTGATGCTACGATTAAAAGAATAGATTCTCCAAATTGTAGACTTGATTCTATACTAGAAGTTATGCCAGGACCTGATTTTCCAACTGGTGGAATAATAGAAGGTACCAAAGAAATAAGAAATGCATACGAAACTGGAAAAGGTAAAATAATTATAAAATCTAGGTATGAGGTAGTAAAAGAAAAAGGAAAACAAATGATAGTTATTACCGAAATACCATATGAAGTTAATAAAGCTAGTCTTGTTAAAAAGATGAATGATATTAGAATTGATAAAAAAATAGAAGGAATATCTGAAGTAAGGGATGAAACTTCACGTGGTGAACTTAGAATAGTTATTGAACTAAAAAAAGATGCTAACGTTAATTTAATTACTAATTATTTGCTAAAAAACACTGATATGCAAGTATCTTACAGTTTTAATACCATAGCAATAGTAAATAGAAGACCAAGACAAGTTGGGGTTTTAGGGATAATTGATGCGTTTATTAATCATAAAAAAGAAGTTGTAACAAGAAGGACAAAGTTTGATTTAGCACATGCTAAAGAAAGATATCATATATTAGAAGGTTTAATAAAAGCTATTAGTATATTAGATGAAGTAATAAGAGTAATTAGAGCATCTAAAAATAAATCAGATGCTATCGAAAACTTAGTAAAAGAGTTCTCATTTACTGAAAAGCAAGCAACAGCAATCGTGATGTTACAATTATACCGTTTAACAAATACTGATATTACCGATGTTGAAAATGAAATGAAAACATTAGAAGATGCTATAAAAGAATATGAATTAATTTTATCTGATGAAAATGAGCTTAAAAAAGTTATGAAAGATGAACTTAGAAAAGTAAAAAAAGAATTTGCTATTCCAAGAAAAACAGATATAAAAGATGAAATAACAGAAATAAAAATTGACATGACTGACATGATTTCAAAAGAAGATGTAATAGTTGTTGTAACAAATGAAGGTTATGTAAAACGAGTTTCTAAAAAGTCTTATTTAGCATCAGAGCAAGATGAGACTGCTCTTAAAGAAAATGATTACGTAGTTGGGTTATTTGAACAAAATACCCTTGATACATTACTTTTATTTACAAACAAGGGTAATTATTTATACATACCTGTTCACGAACTTCCGGAACTTAAATGGAAAGATTTAGGTAAACACGTAAGTAATATTATTCCAATAGGTCAAGATGAAAGAATAATTAAGGCTATTCCTATTAAAGAATTTGATAATCGAGAAATAATAACATTTACTAAAAATGGTATGGTTAAAAAATCATTACTTTCTGATTTTGTTGTACAACGTTATTCAAAACCAATTATGTTTATCAAATTAAAGGATAATGATGAAGTTGTTAATGTTACTATTGATGCGTATAACGAAGTATTTATTGCGACTAAGAATGGTTATGGACTTTGGTATGATAGAGCAGAAATACCAACTATCGGTCTTAGAACCGCAGGTGTTAAAGCAATAAACTTAAAAGATGATGAGGTAGTTTTAGGTTGCACGTTTGATGGTGAAGCTGAATACGTTACCGTTATAACTCATAAAGGACTTGCAAAACGTATTAAATTATCAGAGTTTGAAAAAACATCACGTGCAAAAAGAGGATTATTACTTTTAAGAGAAGTAAAAAGTAATCCACAGCAAATAATTAAAGTTTACGTTGGGGATGCAAAACATAACATAATTTTAAAAACTCAAAATAATTTCAAGGAACTAAAACTAACTGAAATTCCTATAATGGATAGATATTCTACTGGATCGACTATCTCAAAAAGTAAGATAGAAGATGTTTATAGGGTAGTTAGTCTTGAAAAAGATGATAATAAGTCTATTAGTCTATCTAAACCTATAAAAAAAGAAGAATCAAAAGAAAAAAAAGAAATTTCTTTAAAAGAAATAGATGATAAGTTTATGACCATTGATGATTTTTTAGATAATTTCGATTAAAAGTAAGAATAACTTTCTTGCTTTTTTTTGTATCTTTTACTATAATACTTAACACAAGG
>CALZLL010000021.1 GCA_945788325.1 uncultured Clostridium sp. | reverse complement strand
ATGCTGTTTGTACAAGTGATCCAGCAAGTAAGGTTACAAACGGAAATCTTGTTTCGGAAATTATTTGGCAACCATGTTCTGATTTTAAAAATTCATCTGGTCATTATTCAGGGTTTACCGCTTATAAAGTTTCATATGGAGATTTGGTAGCGCATGGAAATCTTGAAACAAAAATAAAAGTTAATACTCTTGGAAATCATGCTGGAGATAAATATATAATTAAATCATTCTTAACGTATTTGGAATCTGATTATATAAGCTTTAAAAAAGCAAGTGTAGAAGTAGTCGACAAGGAACTAACAGGTACTGTTTGGGAAGATTTTAACTTTGATGGTGTTATGGATAACGACGAGCTTAAAATATCAACAGTATCGCTTAAATTGTATAATTCGTCTGATGAATTATTGCAAACTACAACACCAGATGAAAATGGAAAATACATTTTTAGAGGCTTATCAGAAGGAAATTATTATGTAGTTGCAGAATTTAATACAGATAAATATGGGTTAACTAATAGTCCATCCGATAATTTTTATGATAAATCAAGATTATCAGTATTTAAAGCGATTGAGACAACTGATAATTCATTACCTTTAAGTGATGATGAGTTAGAAGTACCAGCTATTGTCAGAACAGATTTATTATCCGTTGAAAAAGAAACAAGAGTTATTAGAAACATAAATCTAGGTTTATCTTTAAAAAGAAAATTTAAAATAAACGTTAATAAATATATTACAAGAGCAGAAGTTACAAATGCTTTAGGTGTTGTAACAAAATACGATTATGGAAATACAAAATTAGCTAAGTTAGATGTTAAAAATATAAATAATTTACATATAAAAGTAATTTATACTATAGAACTTGAAAATGTTAAATATTATCCAGGATATATAACTAGAGTAACAGAGCAAATTCCTGATGGAATGAGTTTTAATTCAGAATATTCTGAAAATAAAGGATGGGAAATGTCTGAGGATGGTATCCTTTATAATAGAACCTTAGAAAATGAACTAATAAAAGAAAACGAAAAAAAATATTTAACCGTAGCATTTGATATTACAAGAAAAGAAGCTGGTTCATTTATAAATTATGCTTCAGTTGATGAAGTTAAAATTTTAGGTGGTGAAGAAGATGAAAACTAAAATTCGTAACATTCTAGTGATATTTGTTATAACGTTTCTAATGTTAATTCCAGGTAAGGTTCTAGCAAATACTATAACTGTTGATAAAATTTGTACAGATTGTAGTAATGAATACTATAATATTTTAGGATATAAAATAAATGGTAGATATGCATACATGTATTTAAATAAAAATGATAGTTATCGTATGCACGGGTATAAAGATGGAGATACAAGGCTTTTTTGTGTAGACCCAACAAGGAAACACGGAACTAGTTATAATCCAACCGACACATATGATGGAAAGTTTAAGGAAAGAATGGATAGTTCAAAATGGTATAATAACATGAAAGCCCATCTTGCGGATATTCAAAAAATGTTATCTTGTAGAACTGCTGGTCAAGATGGTTCAGCAGCAGCACAAGCTCTCATTTGGGAACTTGTGTCTAACGAACGTAATGGATTGCCACCATATATAGAAAAAATATTAAAAAAGGGCGATTACGCAACGGCATCTATTGATGGTTTTACACCAATTTACAAAAGACTTGATACCAAGGTAAAAAACTATTATAAATCAACATTAAGATGTGCTGCTAGGTATAATATTAATCCTTCATTTTCATCATTATCTCAAGCAAATGCACCATTATATAAATTATCAAATTACTCTAATGGTTCATATTCATTAACATTAAAGGATTCTAATTCTTACGATCCTAATCTGTTAAAATATTATACTGTTTCAAGTGGGAATAGTGCGGTTAAGGTAAGTAAAACTAATAATAGTATTACAATAAGTTCAACAAAAGAAATAAGTTCAAGAACGCCAGTTTTAATAACACTAAAGTATACATATAAAGATGATGGAGATAAGTTAAAAAGTGATACAATGCAATATTACTATGGAACATCTACAGTTAATGGTAAATATCCCCAAGCTTTAATATCTGGTTCAAGGGCTGGTACCGTATCATACTTGAGAGTTTATACTCCTACACAAGAAGTTTCGACACCAGATCCGACACCAGACCCAACGCCAGATCCAACTCCATCGGTATCGGCGCCTAATTATCATTTAAGAGTAAAAAAAGTTGATGAAGATGGAAATGGTATAGAAGGGGTAACTTTCAAAATATATAGTAATAGTTCCTTAACTCAAGAAGTTGCTACGATAAAAACTAATTCTAATGGAATAGCTACTTATGAAAATATAAAAACGATTGGCAAATATTATGTCAAAGAAATTTCAGCGCCTGATGGATACGTGGTTAGTGATGAAGTAAAACCTATAGACGTAACCGCATCAAATAGATTTGATTTATCATATGCCGAAGCATCTTCACCATTTGTTAACGAGTATACACATTTAAAGTTGGCAAAAAGAACCATTGATTCTAATGGTAATCAAATCAATATAACTGATTATGCTGAAGCAAATTGTACAGGAACATATAAAGGCCCAGTATTTACATTAAAAAAAGATAATAAATTAATATATGTAAAGGAAATAAGTGCTGGTAAATATAAAATCGTAGATTCTACTGTTCAAGGAGCAACAAATGAAATAAAAACTTGTAACGGAGATTTTGATATAGTTGCAATTCCTTCTGGATGTTATGATGTTACTGAAAAAGAAGCACCAGAGGGTTATACATTACCAGCTAATCCAACTCAACAAGTATGTGTTGAAAAAGGGCAAGATGCAACAGCAACTGTTATGTATAATGGTGTAACTGGTGTTATATTTAATAAGATAAATGAAAACGGAATTCTTATAAGTGGTGGTAAGTTTGCTCTTCAAAAGAAGATAAATGGTATTTATAAGGATATACAAATGAAACATGAAACTGGCGCTATTTATTCATATGTAGAAAAAGATAATGAAACTGATGATGGAAGTGCATATATATTAGAAACAGTTGATGGTGTTATAAACGTTAAAAACTTACCTCAAGGGGAATATAGATTTGTTGAAAAAGAAGCACCAGAAGGATATGATCTTATAAAAGATAAAGATTCTAAAGCAACTTTTACAATAAGTGATAAAGGAGTAACTGGTTCTAATGAAAAAAATGCTGGAGATTATTATCAAGTTAAATTAGTTAATAAAAAAACAATAGCGGAAGGAAGCTATGATTCTGCAGAATTAATTGTTACCATCATAACTGGTAGAAAGGTTGCTAATTATGCTTTGATAATAGCAGGACTTGCTGTACTTCTTACATTATTTATAATACTTAGAAATAAATTAAAAAAATAGCAAATTATTTGCTATTTTTTCTATTATTATGGTAAAATTAAATTAATAAATTCGAAGGAGTGATGATAGGTGGAAGTAACAGCAGTAACGGTACAAAAAGAAGAAAAAGAAAACTCAAGAGTAAAAGGTTATGCAATTATTGAATTAGATGGAGTTTTAAAAATAAACGGAATAAGAATAATTGAAGGAAATTCTAGAATGTTTGCGGCAATGCCTAATAGAAAAGTAGGAGAAGATAAATATATTGATTACGTTTATCCAATTAACAAAGAGTTACGAGAAAAAATAGAAACAGCTATTTTAGAAGAATATAACAAAGAAAGTTAGTTATATTCTTTTTTTCTATTCATATAATTTATCAGGAGGCATCATGAATAAAGAAACTGATAAAATAGAATTTTTAAATCATAATATAAATATTACCGAAAGACAAAATGTCCAAGTAAGTGGAGTAACAAAAATAGATAGTTTTGATAATGAGGAATTTTTGCTTGAAACAACCGCAGGTCCATTAGGAATAAAAGGTAAAGATTTAGAAATAATAAAATTAGATACGTACGAAGGAACCATTATGATAAAGGGAGTAATTGATGCTTTTTCATACTTTGATACAAGTAAATCGAAAAAAGAAAACTCTATGATAGCAAGGCTTTTAAAATAATGAATTTAGAATTACAATTTAAAGTTATTTTTTATTCCTTTATCTATGGTATGTTTTTTTTCTTTACTTTAAAATTATTAAAACTTATAAAATTAAAAAAAAACAAATATAGATTTTTTGTAGAATTATTGTTTTTGATGAGTCATACAACTTTATTTTATTATTTGCTATATAAAATTAATAATGGAATAATTAATACGTATATTTTTATTTTGTTTATACTTGGTATGTTCTTTTGTCATTTTCTTTACTTTGGCGACAAAAAAAGTTGAAATAATATCATTTTAAATAGTATAATAAAAATATAATGGAGTTGGTATAATGAATAAAAGATTAACTAGGAAAGAAAGAAGACGTGTTGTTTTAACCTCTATTTTTTGCTTTTTTATAATAGGTTTATCCGTTATATCATCAGTTAGTAATATAAGTAAAATTGAAGAGAAAAAATTAGAAAAAAAAGAATTAACCCAAAAGTTAGAAAATTTAAATGAGGAAGAAAAAACTTTAACAGATGATGTTGAAAAACTAAAAAATCCAGAGTATGCCGCAAGGTATGCCAGGGAAAAATATTTATATTCTAAAACTGGCGAAAAAATTTTAAAAATAGATTAACAAGGAATAAGTCCTTGTTTTTTATAATTTATTGTGTTTTAATACTTATGGATGTGAGAAAATGAATATAAATGAAATAAATGCAGGATCCTTAGCGTACGTAGGTGATGCTATTTATGAACTTATAATAAGAAAATATTTAATATCTATTAAATTAAACAATGTAAATAAATTACAAAATGAAGCAATAAAATATGTTAGTGCTAAAGCTCAAGCTAAATTTTTAGATAAAATAATAGATGCTAATATTCTTACAAAAGAAGAATTAAGTACGGTTAGTAGAGCTAGAAATTATAAACCAAATTCAAAACCTAAAAATACGGATATTAAAACTTATAAAAAGGCAACTGCTTTAGAAGCTTTATTTGGTATGCTTTACCTATCAAATAATAAAGATAGATTGGAAAAAATAACGAAGGAGATTTTGGAGTGATATCATGTATGTATATGGAAAAAACGTGGCTAAAGAAATAATAAGTAACAATAGAAAAATAAAGAAAGCTTACTTATCTTTAAATTTAAAAGATAGTAAAATAGATGAAGATTTAAAGTCAATGAACGTTGCTATTAACTATTTAAATAACCATGAAATGGATAAGTTAGAAAAGAAAAATCATCAAGGAATTATATTAGAAATACCTGATTATAAGTATTTGTCTGAAAAAGATATGTTTGATAAAATGCCAGATAATCCGTTTATCATAATTTTAGATCACCTTGAGGATCCTCATAACTTTGGAGCTATAATAAGGACCTGCGAAGCAGCGGGTGTTGATTTTATAATAATTCCTAAAAACAGAAGTGTATCGGTTAATTCTAGTGTTATGAAAACTAGTACTGGGGCACTTGATAACGTTAACATAGTAGAAGTTACAAATCTTAATAACGCCATCAACAAGTTAAAAAAATCTGGGGTTTGGATAGTTGGTACGGACATGGAAAATAGTGTTTCATATGAAACTATTGATTATAAATTACCAGTCGCTATAATAATAGGTAGTGAAGGATTTGGAATGAGTAATTTAGTTAAGAAGAATTGTGATTTTATCGTAAATATTCCAATGTATGGTAAAATAAATAGTCTTAATGCTTCGGTTGCGGCTGGAATAATGATATATGAGGTAATAAAACAACGAAAGTAGGTGTTTAAATGCCAAAGAAAAAAGAATATCTTGATTATGATGATGAAGAACTTTTATATTTGATATCCGATAATAATGACGAAACAAAGGAAATCATTTGTAAAAAATATAAACCAGTAATATCTTTTTATGCGAATAAATATAGTATTTACGTAGAAGGAAAAGGAATAGATTATAATGATTTATATCAAGAAGGATTAATAGGCCTTCTTAATGCTATTAATAATTTTAAAGAGCAAAAAGATATAAAATTTTCTACATTTGCTTTTTTATGTATCAAAAGAAAAATTTTAACAGCAGTTAAAAATGCAAACAGAAAAAAGCATAGTATTTTAAATGAATCATATTCTTTGGATTACAAACAAGATGATGATATTAGAAGTTTTGATAATACTTTATCAACTACTTATGGTGGTTTGGAAGATGTTTTGGTAAGCAAGGAAGATAGCGAGTATTTTAATAGACGATTAAATGATGATTTAACTGATTTTGAAAGAATGGTCTACGATCTTAGAATAAATGATTTTACTTATGAAGAAATAGCTCAAACATTGGGTAAAACTCAAAAATCGATAGAAAGAACATTAGATAGAATAAGAATAAAAATTAAAGATATTTTAAATAAAATAAATTGACTATTAATATTATTTGTGCTAATATTTAGTTAGTTAGCACTTAAAAGGTGTTTTTATTTTGGAATATAGGAGAAAAATATGGCAAAAACAAAAGGCAAGAAAAAAGGCCTATTTACGTTTTTAAAAGAATTTTTTGATGGCGTAAAGGGTGAAACAAAAAAAATTATGTGGACTTCAAAGAAAAACCTTATTAAATATTCGATAGCAACGTTAGTATTTATGTTGTTTATATGTTTATTCTTTGTTGGGACAGATTTACTTATTGCATTAATAACATATGTAAAGGAGTTAATTGGTTAGTATGGAAGAGAAAAAATGGTATGTTGTAAACACTTATTCTGGACATGAATCTAAGGTAAAAGAAAAATTAGATATGAGAATTAATTCGATGGAAATGCAAGAAAATATTTTCAGAGTAATAGTTCCAGAAAGAAAAGAGGTTGAAATAAAAGACGGAAAGAAAAAAGAAAAAATAAAGAAGTTGTTTCCAGGTTATGTATTAGTTGAAATGATAATGTCAGATGAATCTTGGTATATTGTTCGTAATACTCCTGGTGTGACAGGTTTTTTAGGATCTTCTGGTAAGGGTGCAAAACCAGTTCCTTTATATGATGAAGAAGTAGAAAGAATATTTAAAGAGATTGGTTATACTGGTGAAAACGTTGTTGTCAATTATGAAGTGGGGGATAACGTTAAGATTACAGATGGACCATTTAAGATGCTTGCAGGTAAAATTATTGAGCTTAACGTTGATGAAGGAAAAGCAACTGTTTCAATTGACCTATTTGGTCAAGAAACAAACGTTGAGTTAGAATTAACCCAATTTACAAAGGAATAAAATAAAAAAGCACTTGCTTTTATCATGTGTGCTGTGATAAAATGTTAGTCGCAGCTATATATGTTTTATATAGATGATGAAAGAAAAATTAGTGGAAGGCGCGGATTTAAAAACAAAAGCTATTTGACCACTCGCGAAAAAATAATTTATAGGAGGTGTTTTTCGTGGCAAAGGAATTAGTAAGAAAATTAAAATTACAATTACCAGCAGGTAAAGCTACACCTGCTCCACCAGTAGGTACTGCACTTGGACCATTAGGTGTTAACTCTGGTGAATTTTGTGTTAAATATAATGACGCAACTAAAGATAAGATGGGAGATATCGTTCCAGTTGAAATTTCTGTTTATGATGATAGAAGTTTTGAGTTAAGGTTCTTAACTCCACCAACATCTTTCTTAATTAAGAAAGTTGCAAAGATTAAGAAAGGTTCTACAAAGGGATCTTCAGAAATTGTTGGAACTCTTACAACTGCACAGTTAAAAGAGATTGCCGAAATTAAATTACCTGATTTAAATGCATATACTGTAGAAGAAGCTATGAAAATAGTTGCTGGTACTGCTAAAAATATGGGTATTGAAATTAAAGATTAATTAAATAATAAAAATAAGTCATATAGATTTATCTATGTGGGAGGAAAATCCGCTATATACCACAAGGAGGTAAGAAAATGAAAAAGAAAAGTAAGAAGTACACTGAAGCTTTAAGTAAAGTAGAAAAAGGTAAATTATATCCTTTAGAAGAAGCTGTAAAATTAGTTAAGGAAACTTCAACTTCTAAGTTTGATGGAACAGTTGAAATAGCTGTTAGATTAAACTTAGATACAAAGAAAAATGACCAACAATTAAGAGGTGCAATCGTTTTACCTCATGGAACTGGAAAGGCTAAGAAAGTATTAGTTTTAGCTAAAGGTGACGCTGCAAAAGCTGCACTTGATGCTGGGGCTGATTTTGTTGGTGACGTTGATATGATTACTAAAATCGAAAAGGAAAATTGGTTTGATTTTGACGTAATTATCGCAACTCCAGAAATGATGCCTATGTTAGGTAAGTTAGGTAAGGTTTTAGGGCCAAAAGGATTAATGCCTAACCCAAAAACAGGTACTGTTACTATGGATACAAAAAAAGCTGTTGAGGACGTTAAAAAAGGACGTGTTGAATACAGAACTGATTCATATGCTAACGTACATGCATTAGTTGGTAAAGTTTCATTTGACGATGAAAAATTAGTAGATAACATTAAAGCATTTGTTGATGTTATCATTAAATCTAAACCACAAGCTGCTAAGGGAGTATATATTAAAAATATTTCTATAGCTTCAACTATGGGGCCTGGAGTTAAGGTTGACCCAAGTTCATTTGACAAATAATAAGTTAAGTGATAATATATTGTTAGTTATTGCTCAAGTGGCATAATTATAAAGTACCAAAGACAGTAGGAGCGAAATAATTCGCATAACTAATATTCCTACCGAGGACTAAATTCAAATATAGGATTTTAAGGTCTTCATGTCTTTTGCATGAGGCCTTTTAATTTATAAGGTACTTATTAAAACTAATAAAGGAGGAATAAACATGGCAAATCAAGCTATAATTGCTAAAAAACAAGAAGTAGTAAATGAAATAGCTGATCGTGTTCAAAACGCAGCAAGTGCTATTTTGTTTGATTATCGTGGTTTGACTGATTCAGAAATAACTGAACTACGTCGCAAACTACGTGAACAAGAAGCTTCTTATAAAGTATATAAAAATACTTTAACAAAAAGAGCTTTTGATAAGTTATCTATTAATTTAGATGATTGTCTTGAAGGGCCATCTGCAATTGCTACATCAAATGATGCTATTGCACCTATTAAGGTTTTAGCAGACTTTGCAAAAACTCATCCTGCACTTGAATTAAAGGGTGGTATCGTAGATGGAAAAGAAACTAGCTTAGAAGAATTAAAAGAATTAGCAAACGTTCCATCAAGAGATGGATTACTAACTATGTTCGCTGCTGGATTAATGGAACATGTTAAAAACGTTGCTATCTGTCTTGACTTACATAGTCAAAACTTAGAAGAAGAAAAATAATTAAAAAATAGGGAGGAAAATAAAAATGGCAAAATTAAGTACACAAGAAATTATTGATGCAATAAAAGAAATGAAAATTCTTGAAGTAAAAGAATTAGTAGACGCAATGAAAGAGGAATTTGGAGTAGATCCAAGCGCTGTAGCTGTTGCTGCTGCACCAGCTGCTGGAGCTGCTGCTGAAGAAAAGACTGAAGCTACTGTAGTATTAAAAGATGCTGGAGCAGCTAAGATCCAAGTAATCAAAGCAATTAGAGATATTACTGGTTTAGGATTAATGGAAGCTAAAGCATTAGCTGATAACGGTGGAAACGTTAAGGAAAACGTTCCAATGGATGAAGCTAACGACATTAAGGCTAAATTAGAAGAAGCGGGCGCTACTGTTGAACTTGCTTAATTAGTTAAATAAGTACTTAAAGAACTACAATTTGTAGTTCTTTTTTGTTATAATTAAATTAGGTGATATACATGGCACATTATTTTACAAACGATGATAATTTAAAATCAGAAATTAAGAAAGTAGATACAATTATTAAGGGTATTAATTACTATTTTTATACTGATAATGGAGTTTTTTCTAAAGGTGAATTAGATTTTGGGACCGAACTATTACTTAAAACTTTTGAATATAATTATCCACAAGAAAAAACTTTACTTGATATTGGATGCGGCTGTGGACCAATTGGAATATATACATCAAAGCTAGGTTTTGCTGTGGATATGTCTGATGTTAATAAAAGAGCCATTCATTTATCAAAAATGTCTTTAAAAGAACAAGGATTAATTGCAAATGTATTTGAATCTGATGCTTACCAAAATATAAATAGTAAATATGATTACATAGTATCTAATCCACCTATAAGGGTAGGTAAAGAAAAACTATATGAAATAATAATGGGGGCTAAAGATTATTTAACTGATAATGGAGAACTTTGGATAGTTGTAAGAAAACAGCAAGGAGCAGAATCACTAACAAGAGATATGAAGAAAGTTTATAAGTCAGTTGAAGTTATAACTAAGAAAAAAGGATTTTATATAATAAAAGCTTTAATAACGTAAAATTATATTAATAATAAATAAAAGGAGAAAGTAAGTATGGAACAAGTAAACACAAAATTATATTCTAATGATTATTATATAGTTAAAGATTTAGCTAATAGGTGGCCAAATTGGAAAAAGGAATTAGCTAATGATTGCCTATTAGTTAGTAAGCATGCAAAGAAATTACCACTTTATATTGATGGAGATTCAGGTTTGGAAAAAATCGATATCATGATGTTAGTTGATGCTTCTTTTGAATATGCGGATTTAGATAATAATATTTATGATGCATCAGAAGAAACAGTAGATGCAAAATTAATTAAAACAATTAATTCAAAATAAAGTTAATTATAAAACTATAATTTTGACGAATTATAGTTTTTTTCTATAAAATTTAAAAATATCATTGACAATACTAGATTTTTAATGTAATATTTTAAATTGGTACTATGTCTTTAATTTTAGACATGTTCTTTAAAAATTTTATAGTTTAGGGGTGGAAATGCGTGGCTTATAAGATAAGAAAAGTAAACGAATACCGTGAAAGAAGAGACTTCTCAAGAGTAAATAATTCATTAGAATTAGCAGACTTACTTGAGATACAGACGAAGTCTTACAATTGGTTTATTCAAGATGGAATTAAGGAAGTTTTGGAAGAAATAAGCCCAGTAGAAAATTTCTCTGGAACATTATCTTTAGAATTTGGTGAATATTCATTTGATGAACCAAGACATACTATTAAAGAATGCAAGGAGAAAAAAACTACCTATGCAGCTCCTTTAAAGGTTCAAACTCGCTTGTTTAATAATGAAACTGGTGAAGTCAAAGAACAAGAAATATTCTTAGGTGATATGCCACTTATGACGGATTCTGGATCATTTATATTTAATGGTTCTGAACGTGTTATAGTATCACAATTAGTACGTTCTCCAAGTGTATATTATGGAAAAGAAATAGATAAGAATGGTCGTTCTATTATTTCTTCTCAAATCATACCTACTAGAGGTACTTGGTTAGAATATAAACTTAATAGTAAAGACGTTGTAGACGTAAGAATTGATCGTAATAGAAAAGTTGTTGTTACAGCTTTCTTAAGAGCTTTTGGTCTATCTAGTGATGAAGATATTTTAAGAGTATTTGGAGATGATGAATATTTAAAAAATACTTTAGATAAGGATTCTACTAAAAATACTGATGAAGCTTTACTTGAAATATATGAAAAGTTAAAACCTGGTGAACCAGCTACACTTGATAGTGCTAAAAACCAATTGATTACTAGATTCTTTGATAACTTTAGATATGATTTGGCTAAGGTAGGACGTTATAAATTTAACAAGAAACTTAACGTTGTTGATCGTTTGTTAAATCAAAAATTAGCTGAAGATATAAAAGTAGATGGTAAGGTTGTAATTAAAAAGGATACTAAATTAACTCATGAGGTTTTGGAAACATTAAAACCAATTTTAGAAAATGGTTATGGAATGATGGATGCTACCATGGATAAAGAATTAGACGATCATACCATGGTTCAAGCAATTAGTATTTATTCTCCAATTGAACCAGATAAAATTATTAAGGTAATTGGTAATGATCAATCTATCGATGTAAAAACACTTACTATATCAGATATATATGCATCTGTATCATATTATTTGAATCTTTTACAAAACGTTGGTTCAATAGATGAAATAGATCACTTGTCTAACCGTCGTTTAAGACAAGTAGGGGAATTGCTACAAAACCAATTTAGAATTGGTGTTGCACGTATGGAAAGAGTTATTCGTGAAAGAATGACTACGTTGGATGTTGAAACTGCAACTCCTAAAACTTTGATTAATATAAGACCAATAACTGCTGTTATTAAAGAATTCTTTGGATCAAGTCCATTATCACAATTCATGGATCAAATTAATCCATTATCAGAATTAAATAACAAACGTCGTTTGTCTGCTTTAGGACCTGGCGGATTATCCCGTGATAGAGCTGCTATGGAAGTACGTGACGTTAACGTATCACACTATGGTAGAATTTGCCCTATTGAATCGCCAGAAGGTGCCAACATTGGACTTATTACATCTCTTGCAAATTATGCTAAGATAAACGATTATGGATTTATTATGACTCCATATAGAAGAGTAAAAGATGGTAAATTACAAGATCAAATAGATTATTTAACAGCCGATGAAGAAAATGGCCATATTATAGCACAAGCTAAAGTAGATATGGATAAAGATACAATTATTCAAGAACATGTTCCAGCGCGTTCTAATGGAGAAAACATTCTTGCTAAACCAAGTGAAATAGATTATATTGACGTAGCTCCACAACAAATAGTATCTGTAACAACTAGCTGTGTTCCTTTCCTAGAACACGATGATGCTCACCGTGCGTTAATGGGTTCTAACATGCAACGTCAAGCATTACCATTATTAAAGTCTGAAGCTCCACTTGTTGCAACAGGTGCTGAAGCACAAGCTGCTAAAGATTCAGGTGTTTGTGTTATAGCAAAAGCAGATGGTGTTGTTGAATATGTTGATGGAAAGAAAATTGTAGTTAAAACAACTAAAGCTAAAGATATTTACTTATTAAAGAATTTTGAAGAATCAAACGCTGGTACTTGTTATCATCAAAAACCAATTGTTAAAATTGGGGATAAAGTAAAACGTGGTCAAATAATTGCTGATGGTCCTTCAAC
>CALZLL010000020.1 GCA_945788325.1 uncultured Clostridium sp. | reverse complement strand
AAAGCATATAAAAACTTATGCTTTCCTATAATTATTTTGTAAATGGTAATAAAGCTATCATTCTAGCTCTCTTAATTTGACTAGCAATGTGTCTTTGGTGTTTAGAACAAGCTCCTGTTACTCTTCTAGGTAAAATTTTACCTTTTTCATTTATATATTTTCTTAATATTTCAGGATCTTTATAATCTACGCTTTTTCCAGCACACATTTGACAAATTTTCTTTTTCTTTCTAAAAAATTCTGCCACTTTTATTCCTCCTTTTTAAAATTTTAACAATTAAAACGCAATGTCGTCATCAGATATTTCAATACTACTACCAAAATCTGCAAATACATCATCAGATACATTTGTTTCTTTTGGCGAAGTTTCAGTTTGGAAGTCAGCTGGTGAAACATTATCTTCACTTACATCATTTGAAACAGTATTACCAGAATTTCTAGAATCAAGGAATTGAACGCGATCTGCCACTACTTCTGTAACATAAACACGTTTTCCATCTTTATCTTCATAGTTTCTAGTTTGAATTCTTCCATCTACTGCTACTAAAGAACCCTTAGAAACATACTTTTTTATATTTTCAGCTTGCTTTTGAAAAGCAACTATATTTATAAAATCAGTTTCTCTTTGTCCTTGGTTGTTAGTATATTGTCTATCAATTGCAATAGAAAAATTCACTATTGCTGCATTACTTGATGAATATCTTAATTCTGGATCCCTTGTTAATCTTCCAATTAAAAATGCCTTATTCATTTTATTTCCTCAACTTTCAAATTAGTCTTCTTTTACGATTAAATGACGAATAACATCTTCACTAATTAGTGCTAAACGATCAAATTCATTAATAGCTTTAGCATCATTAGCTTCAATATTAATTAAGAAATAGTAACCAGTTTTATGACCACTTATTTCATAAGCTAATTCCTTTTGACCTAAATCTTTTGAAGATGTAACTTTAGCTCCGTTATCAGTCAAAACTTTTTCAAAGCTTTTTGCAACTTCTTTAGTTGCAGCTTCTTCAAGGTTTGGTCTAACAATGAACATAATTTCGTATTTCATTTTTATTTTCCTCCTCTTCTGGTCTTATCGGTCTTTTATCAAAGTAAAAGACAAGAGAGTAAATTCCATTACTCGCTTTGTATTATAACAAAAAAGAAAGTTGTTGTAAACCTTCTTTTATATTTAATTATATTCAATTCTTTAATTATTAAACCTAAACAAGCATACGTCTCCGTCTTGCATCTCGTATTCTTTTCCTTCGCTTCTTAACTTACCAGCTTCTTTAGCACCTTTTTCTCCATTATACTTTTTATAATCTTCAAAAGATATTACTTCTGCTCTTATAAATCCTTTTTCAAAATCACTGTGGATAATTCCAGCACACTCAGGTGCTTTCATACCTTTTTTAAAAGTCCAAGCTCTAACCTCTTTAGGACCTGCGGTAAAATAAGTTTGAAGTCCAAGCAAGTGATATGAAGCTCTTATAAGTTTATCTAATCCACTTTCTTCTATACCTAAATCATTTAAAAATGCAACTTTTTCTTCGTCTTCAAAGCCACTTAACTCTTCTTCTATTTTTGCACACAAAACAATCACTTCAGCATTATCTTTATTTGCATATTCCTTTAATTCTTTTACATAACTATTATCAGTACCTATTTCATCTTCTTTTATGTTCGCTACATAAATGATAGGCTTCATGGTAAGTAAATTAAATGCCTTTAAAATCTTTAAGTCATCTTTAGTGTATTCTAACTTTCTTGCAGGAATATTATTTTCTAAAGCTTCCTTAATTCTTTTTAGTAATTCAACTTCTTTTAAAGCATCTTTATCTTTTGTTGAAATAGCTTTCTTCTCAATTTTACCAAGTCTATTATCAACAACTTCTAAATCACAGAAAATAAACTCTACATCAATTATCTCAACATCACGAAGTGGATTTGCACCACCTTCTACGTGGGTTATATTAGCATCATCAAAACATCTTACCACTTCAACAATTGCATCAACATCCCTTATATGAGATAAAAATTTATTTCCTAACCCTTCTCCATGTGAAGCTCCTTTTACAAGTCCTGCTATATCAGTAAATTCAAATGTTGTTGGAACTAAGCTTTTAGGTTGTACTAACTCATTTAAAAAATCTAGTCTTTTATCTGGCACTGTTACCATTCCTACGTTTGGTTCTATCGTTGCAAATGGATAATTAGCTGCTAAAATATTCTTTTTGGTAATTGCATTAAATAACGTAGATTTACCTACGTTTGGTAATCCAACAATACCTGCAGTTAAAGACATATAATCACTTCCTTCGTCACGAACGTATTATAACATTAATCAATTAACATGTAAATTATACATTTAAAAAAGACGATATTTTTCGCCTTCTTACATTATTTAATAAACATGTTTATGATGCCCGCTAATATAATAGATGTTATTACACCAGCAAAAATAACAAACCAAAGCAAACTTATAAATGCCGCTTCATTTTTCTTTTTACGTCTATTTTGTTTTAAACTATAAGCAGTTCCCATTTCTTTATCTATGTCATCTTCTTTTGAATTTTCTACTTCTTCATTTTCTTTTTGATCCATAGACTCTGATTCATTTTCAGTTGACTGTCCATTATACAAATAACCAGTATCATTTAATGGTGATAAGTTATATTTTTTCACTTCTTTTCCTGCTACATCCTTTACACTTTCTATTTTAAGCGTTTTAACCTCATCATCTGAAATGGAATTAGGAGTGCTTACAACAACTATATTTTCACTTGGTGAAATACTTATCTTTTTATTTAATAAATCTAACATTGTTTCAACGTTTTCACGGCTTAACTTTGCCTTTGTTTCAGGATTAACATCCAATGTTGATATAACAGAAACCAACGTCCCATAAACAATTTCTTTTTCTTCACTACTTAATTTACTAAATTCTGTTGATTTAGAAATTTCTTTCATATCATGCATTTTGACTTCAGTACAATCTCTAATTAAAGATTGTTCAAAAATTGAAGTTGCATTTGTTGTTCCGTCAGTACTCATTATCTTTTGAGTACCTTGTAACTCTTCAAACCTTTGTTTTCCAGTCATATGAGGATCATTATTCTCTATTATCCTAACTTCATCATAAGGATATGGATAATGAACTTTTATATACTTCTTTCCTTCCTTTTCAAAATCACTTACGTTTTTTAAAGATAAAGTATATTCTACTTTTTTAGTGGTATCTATTGTTTTAGCATCCTTACCTGCTATTAAGGTATCTTGCTTTAACTTTTCTTGTAATAGTTTTTCATCAAGTCTAAGTTTATTTATTTCGTTATGTATAATTGGATAATTTCTTTTATCTTCTTTATATAAATCATATAACTTTTTCTTTTGTTCTTCATTTTTTAATATTCCATCATCAAGTAACCTTTGTAATGCATTATCTAAAGATTTAAGTTCAAACTCTGATTTCAAAATAAACCACCTCTATTTTATATTATATATTGTTTTTATATTAATTAATATTAAAAATAAAAGTCATGTAAATAAAAAAGTAAAGAAGATAGTAAAACTAATCTTCTTTATTCTCTAACATAAATATTTGTCTTTTTAAATCTAATATATCGTTTTCTTTAGCTTCTATTTCATTATCTAAATATTTTAATAATTTATCAAGAATTTTATTTATTTCTCCATTACTAATACCATCAGTATCAATACCTAATTTCTCTTTTAAAAATATTTTGTTTTCATTACTTATCATAATTTAAAGCCGTTTATTTCTTCTTTTATTTGTTCTTGCTCTTTAGTAATATTACTTAATCTCTCTTTAAGTTCTTTCTCTTCTTTGTTTAAAGATTGTAACCTATCTATTTTTTCTTTTAATATATCTATTTTATCATTGATAGTATCTTTTTTAGGTTCTAATATATTATACTTATTTAGAAATTCAGTATTTTCATATAACATTGAAGATTTATGATATAATCTTTTTTTTAAAAATTCATAGCAAATTTTGGAATAAGGAAATCTAGAATCACTACCACTACCTAATTTATTTATATTCTTAAATGTTTCTACATAGTCATCTATTTTTACTAGTTTTGTTTCTGATAATTTATTAAGATATTTATCAACTATCTCATCCGTTTGATTAGCATCTAATAATAAACCTTTACCCTGACTATAATAATATTGGTTATCAGAATTCATTGATGGAGATAATGTATTATTAATTTTAAGAGGACCTACATTATAAATTCCTTTTTCGTTATAAATTTCTTTTCCAAATTCTCCACCCCAAACTTCAATAAAATATGGAGTATTTTTAGCATTTGTTAAAATACAATGACAAATGATAGGCTCAATAGAATATTCTGGTATTCCAATTTCTTTAAATGCCTTTTTTGAAAATTCACAGGCTAAAGAAAACTCTTTTTCTTCTTCGCTTATGCCTTCTATCCATAATAATTTATTTTTTTCTTCTTGCAATTTTTCACCATTATTAAATATCTCTTCGAAATTACCTAATAATTTTTGTGTATTATCTAGTGCTCTTATAGCCCTCTCTACAGTGCACTCAAATTCATATCTATCATTTATAACTTTTGGATCCTTTTGGTGTTCATCTATTGAAATTTCTAATTGGTTCATATATTGCTCTATTATATTTCTAGTTATATCTGTTAATAATTTTGCTTTTTCGTTTTTCATATTTTTCACCTTTATTTTCTTCCATAATCAATATTTTTTTCTAAATTTTCTAAATCACTATATATTTCTTCTTTATCTGTTAATTTGTATGATACAGGATCACACGGATATAGCGAATTATCTTTTTTCTTTTTTACATAGTTCAAAGCCCTTTTAAAAACATCTTTATCTCCATAATAAGAATACCAATATTCATCTCCAAGTAAACCCTTACTAGCTGTATCATAAGTTTTATTAAAATATTCTTCCGCCGTACAATCTGCTTTTGATATCTCTTTTAATCCACATTCAAACATTATTTTTCTATATTTATCTAAATTTTGCTTATCATATAATGCTATATGTTGATCAAATTCAATTTCTATTTCACTATTACCTTTAACAGTAAATCTTCCGACTTTAGTTCTATCACCTATATCATCATAGTATTCAATTAAAATCATAACATGATCAAGCATATCTTTTTTTACATCAACATCATATGATAACTCAACTACATTCCTTAAAATCATTAATTATACACTTTCTTTCTATGTTGATAATATCATATTACCCCCCCCGGTCAAGTTTTTTTGTATGCTGTGGAAAACCATTGTAAAATAAAAAAGTAAAGATTTCTCTTTACTATATTGTAGGATAAATACCTGGTCCAATAGGTAAACCTATTATATACCAGCATACTATCATAAGTAGCCAAACGATTGTTATTGCTAAGAAATATGGAAATATAACCCGATAACATCCTTTTATGCTAAATTCATTTTTATTTTTAGTAAATACTTCTATAAATCCTATAAATATTACAAAGTATATAAATAATGGTGTAATAACGTTAGTTATTGAATCTCCTGCTCTAAAAATTAATTGTGCAAACTCTGGAGATATGTTTGCTTTCATTGCTGCTGGAATTATGTTTGGTGCAAAAATAGACCATTTAGCAACCGATCCTGGAAGTAATATATTAGATAGCATAGAAAATACAAATATTAATAATACTAAAGGTATAAATGAAAAATCAGATAATGTAATTATATTTGATAACCATCCAGTAATAACTAATCCTATGTTTGTTTCAGTTACAAAAGCATTAAGTTGTGCTGCAAAAAATACAAGTACGAATATTCCTCCAATACTTTTTAGATAATCCGTTGAGAAATTAACCATGTCTCTTATTTTCTTTATTGTTCCTGTTACAACACCAAAAACAAAGCCTTGAATCGCAAAGATAAGTGATATTATACCAACTAAATTAGTCATAATAAGAGCATCTGATGAAAATAGCATCTTTGAATATACATCTTGAGACTTATCTAGTAATAATCCTAAAAATCCTTCTGATTTAACAGGTATAAGCATTAATACTAAAGGAATTAAACATATGATTGTTGCTATTAAAGCTGCTATTAATCCCTTCTTTTCTTTTGATTCTTCTAATACAAATTCTTCTTCATCTTCAGCTTGGTTTCTACCTAACTTTCTTGAAACTATCTTTTCCGTTACAAACGTACAGATAGCTGCTATAAATAATGTAGCTACAATAATAAATATTAAATTACTGCTTTGGGGTATTATATAATCAGAATCCAATAATTTTGCACTTGCTTCAGTGTAACTTGTTAAATTATAATCTAACGAAGTTATGAAAAGTCCAGCACCATGACCCGCTGCTAATGAAGCAAAACCTAATGCTAAACCACCAATAGGATTTCTGTTCATCGACATGAACAAAATAGCGCCTAAAGGAAGTAATAATACATATCCTACGTTACTATCAATACTAGCTATTATACATATAACTGAATATATAAATACAATGATAAACTTAGGTATCTTTTTAACTATTTTATTACATAAAGTTTTTAAGAAACCTGATTTTAATGCTATTCCAAAAGATATTGCTGCTATTAAAAGCGAACCGAATGGTACAAAACTCATTAAATTATCATAAGCTGATGTCATAATAAATTTTATACCATCTATACTTAGTAAAGAGTTTACCCCAATAGTTACCCTATCTACTTCTCCTGCAATAGTTGTTAACTTATCATAAGTAACCTGAAAATTCAAAGCATTTGCTATACCACTTAATACCACAACTAGCAATGACATATAAATAAAAAACATTACTGGATGAGATGATCTTTTTAATTTTTTAGGATTAATCATTTTCTACCTCCATAAGCACCTTTTTAATCTTTTTATTAAAATCTACTCTTGATAACATAATTGTTCTACCACAATTAGTGCACTCTATTTTAATATCAACACCAACTCTTGTAATACGAAACTTATTACATCCACAAGGGTGTTGTTTTTTCATTTCAACAATTGAATTTAAACCATAATTATTTTTCATTATGAACCTCTATTTGCATATATGGAATCTTTATTCCATTTTTATCTAAAGCTTCTTTAAATTCTTTTTTCATTTGTCTTTCAACCTCAAAATGTTTAGCTGGTTTACACTTGCCTACAATTCTAAATAAAACTGATGAATCTGCTAAAGATTGAACGCCCCAAACTTCTGGTTCTTCAACAAGCATAGGAAGTTTTTCTTTTAGTGTAGCAGCTGTTAGCTTAAGTATTTTTTCTGCTTTATCAAGTTTTGTTTCATAACTTACTGGGATATCTACTACTGCTAAAGTTTTATCTAAACTATAATTAGTAACTTCATTTATATTACGATTTGAAATTATTCTTATTTCACCGGTATAAGCTTGAATCCTAGTGGATTTTAAACCAACCGAAAGAATTGTTCCAGTAAAATCACCTATTTTTACTAAATCTCCTACTGCAAACCAATTTTCAAAAAGAATTGAAGTGCCTGCTAAAACATCTTTTAAAATATCTTGAAAAGCAAGTCCAACAACCAAACTTACAACTCCTAATCCAGTTACTAAAGCAGCTGTATTAACACCATAAAGTCCTAAAAGAGATAATAGTGCAAAAATCCATACTACGTATTTTACCAAACTACATAATAAGCTTCTTATTGTACTTAATTTTCTTGCGTCAAACTTTTTATGTTTTTTATCTGGATCAAATGTTTTTTTAACAATTGTTTTTAAGGTTTTTTCAATAATAAAAGCAAGTAATACTATGATAATTGTCATGTATATTTCTTTTGCTATGGTTATTCCAAAGATTTTCATAGCATCACTCCTATTCTACTTCTATGTTTAATATTTCAAGTATTCTGTTTAAATCTTCTTTAGTAGCAAAAGAAATCTTTATTTTATTACCAGCGATTGATACCTTAGTTCCTAATTTTTCCTTCATAGCATCTTCTACATACTTATATTCTTTAGATTTCTTTGGTTTTGAAACTGGAGTACTTCTTACAAAAGTATTAGACTCAGTTAAATTTTCAAGTTCCCTTACGCTTAAGTTTTCACTTACTATCTTATTTGCTAACTCTTCTATTTGATCATGACTTTCTAGTTTACTTAAAACCCTTGCATGTCCCATAGAAATCTTCCCATATAATACCATGTCTTGAACTGATAATGGTAATCTTAAAAGACCAAGCATATTAGTTATATGACTTCTAGATTTACCTAGTTTTTTTGCTAATTCATCTTGTGTCAAACGAAGTGATTCAATGATTGATTTATAAGCTTTTGCTTCTTCTATAGCAGATAAGTCTTCGCGCTGTAAATTTTCAAGTAAAGCTACTTGCATCATTTCATCATCAGTAAAATCTCTTATAATAGCAGGTATTTTAGTTAGTCCTGCTAGTTCTGATGCTTTAGCTCTTCTTTCACCAGCTATTATGTTATATCCTTTAATGCTTTTCTTAACTATGATAGGTTGAAATACACCATGTTCTTTTATTGACAAAGATAATTCTCTTAAAGCTTCTTCATCAAAAACCTTTCTTGGTTGATATGGGTTACTCATTAACTCATTTAATGGTATTTCTACTATTTCATCTTTTGGGGTTTCTTTAACAATTTTTTCTTCAACTTGATCAAAGTCTAACATTTCAGAATTAAATAGTTGTTCTAAACCCATTCCTAAAGCTCTTCTTTTATTGTTGTTTTCTTCTTTCATCTTGTTCAATTACCTCCTTTGCTAAATTAAGGTATGCTTCGGTTCCACGACTCATTGGATCGTACGCAACGATTGGTTTTCCATGGCTAGGAGCCTCAGTTAATCTTATTAATCTAGGAATTAAAGTATTATATACTCTTTCCTTAAAAAATCCTCTTATTTCTTCTACAACTTCTAATCCTAAGTTAGTTCTAGAATCAAGCATAGTAAGTAATACACCTTCTATTTCTAAACCTGGATTAAGCTTCTTTTGCGCTAGCATAATTGAATTTAAAAGTTGCATTATTCCTTCTAGTGCAAAAAACTCACATTGTACAGGAATTAAAACCGAATTTGCAGCCGTAAGAGCGTTAGTAGTTAATAATCCCAATGATGGCGGACAATCAATTATTATGAAATCATAATCATTTCTAATAGGCTCAAGAGCAAGTCTTAATTGCATATTCTTTTGAAAATTAGGATCTTGCTTTGATTTTTCAATTAATTCTATATCAGCTCCAGCTAGATTAATAGTTGCTGGTATTATACTTAAATTTTTAAAATTAGTCCTAATTATTGCTTGATTAGCTATGCATCTTCCTAATAATAAATCATATATGCTTTTATCAACATCACCCTTATTAATTCCAACTCCAGTTGATGCATTACCTTGAGGATCTAAGTCAATAAGTAATACTTTTTTATTTTGAACTCCTAGTGAAGCTGCCAAATTAATACTAGTTGTAGTTTTACCTACACCACCTTTTTGATTTACCAATGCTATTACTCTTCCCACGTGCCTCACTTCTTTCTACTTACTTTTCTATTATTAATTAACAATACCATTCTATCAAAAAAAAGGTATTTTTTAAAGTGTTATTTATATTAATTTTGATTCCTTATCTTATCTGCAAATTCTTTTATCTTTCTAAATCTATGATTTAAACATGATTTACTTACGTTTAATCCAGTTTCTAAAGTTATTATCTTACTTAGCTCCAAAAGTGAAGTTTCAGGATATCTAACTCTATAATCCGCACTTTCTCTTACTTTTTCATCAAGCAAATCATACATACCCTTTTCTTTTATATAATTTATTTCCGAAATAAGTTTATTAGATGTTGCTACCATTTTTTCAACGTTAGCTTGTTCACAATTATTTAAACGATTAGTCATGTTTATCTTTTCACGATATACTCTTATTTCTTCATAATACATAACACCATTATATGCCCTTATAAGTCTTAAAAAATCACTTATTTTTTCAGCTTCTTTAATATATATCATGTATCCCTTTTTACGATGCAAAATTTTACTATTCAAATCATTATCTCTTAATAATTTATTTAAAAAATTTGCATAATCAGTATCATTTATTAAAAATTCCAAATGATATCTAGATGTTTTAGGATCATTTAAACTACCAGATACCATAAATACTCCCCTTAAGTATGCCCTTCTTAATTCTTCGTCGGATAATAATGAATCACTAGGTATTCTAAGTAACTGATTTTTTTCGTTTATTATACCTAAGTCCCTTAACACTTTTAAGGTATCTTTTTTCAATTCCAAAACATATATTTCATTTTTCTTAAAATTATAGTTTTTTCTTAAAGATATATTTAGATTAATATCATATAAAATTTTAAACAAACCAAATATACGATTTGCAACAAACTTATTTTCCGTTTGAATTTTAATATTATATATTTTTATCTCAGCACTAGTTCTAATAATTCCAGATAATTCAGATAAATATTCTGCCCTAGTACATTCTGTTGTACTTATCTCTTTTTTAATTTTACTTGAAAATGTCATACTATCACATCCTACTAGATAGATTATATCAAATAATGTTTTCTTTTTCAACATATCCAGGTGTTTTTTATTAATTTTAGAAAAAAAGCCTAATAATTAATTATTAGACTTTCTTATTTTTTTAATAATGTTTGTTGCTGCTATGGCTCCTTCACTAGTTGCTGTTACTACTTGATATAGATCTTTACTTATTGCATCACCACATGCATAAACGTTATCATCACTTGTTTTCATATCTTTGTCTACTATTATTCCTAAAGCATCAGATTTTAAATCAAGGTTTTGATAATATGCTAAATTAGAATCTTGACCTATACAAATAAAGACGGCACTTACATCTAAACTGTCACCATTATCAAGTTTTATCTTTTCAACTTTATCTTTTCCTATTATTTCAACTACGTTAGCATCATAGATTACTTTAACATTAGAATTATTTATAACTTTTTTCTCTTCTTCATCTGCTCTTAAATTTAAAGACCTATTAATTACATATATATTATTTGCTATATCTTTCATGTAAGATACTGCTTCCATAGCTGAATTACCTCCACCAATTATTGCAATATCTTTATTTTTATATAATGCACCATCACAAATAGTACAATATGAAATACCTTTACCTTCAAACTTATCAGCATTTATTGCTTTTAGTTTTCTAGGAATCTTACCTGTTGCTATTAAAACATAATTTGAGAAATATGAGTTAGAATTTGTTTTTACTTCATATCGAGATGTCTTTCTTTCAATATTAATTACTTTTTCAGATTTTAATTCTACGCCAAGTTCTTCTATTTGACTATACATTCTAAAAGCAAGAGTAGTACCATCTTTATCTACATATCCTGGATAATTTTCTATTTTATGTGTTTTATTTAGCGTTCCACCAGGAGCATCTGCTTCTATAATTAATGGATTAATACCTGCTCTTTTAAAATATATTGCCGCACTTATTCCTCCTGGTCCAGCCCCTATTATAATAACATCATAATTAGCATTTGATTTCATTTTCTTTAGCTCCTACATCCTTATATTTTTTACACTTTATAGTTGTAATTATAAACATTATAATGCCAATAACAACCATTATTATCGATACAATCTGAGCCATCTTTAAACTACCAAGCATCAAACTATCTGTTCTAAGTGATTCGATAAAGAATCTTACCGTACCATACCATATTAAGTAGAAAGAAGTAGTATTACCAAGCTTTATGTTTTTATTTTTTCTAATAAAATATAAAAATATAAAACCAATTACACAAAGTAATGATTCATATAAGAACGTAGGATGATAATAATGATTTCCTATATGCATTCCATTTATTATAAACTTTGGCAAATGAAGCCCTTCTAAAAAAGTACGAGATACAATGCCACCATGTGCCTCACTATTAAAAAAGTTTCCCCATCTTCCAATACCTTGTGCTAAAATCAAACCTGGCACAGCAATATCTGTCATTTTCAAAATATTAATTCCATATTTTTTACAATATAAAATTAAAGTTATTACCCCTGCTATTATCCCACCATGAATAGCAAGTCCTCCGTTCCATATCTTAATAATTTCTATTGGTGATGCTAAATAATAATCTAAATTAAATATAACATAATATATTCTAGCTCCTAAAAGTCCAAAAATAACACACCAAAATATTAAGTTAGTAATAAAATTAGCTGGAATATTATACTTTTTAGCTTCCTTATTTATAATGATACTAGCTAATATAATACCTGATAAAATACATATTGAATACCACGTTATAGTAAGTGGTCCTATACTTATTGCAATTGGATTCATATTATTTTTTACACCTTTCTATTAATGGTTTTATTATCAAATTTTCCATGATAACATTCATTACACTTATAAAAATAGAAACAACAAAGGGTGATAAAAATCCTGTTAAATAAAAGTGTTTTCCTAAGATTAAATCTACTGCTAATAGTATGATAATATTAATTACAAAGTAAAATAAACCAAGTGACATACCAATAAGAGGTAATGATATAGTTACTAAAAAAGGTTTCACAGTTTTATTAAGAAAATATATTATGATTGCTGCTAATAGACCATACCAAAAATTTTCGACATATAAAGACCTAAATAAATTAGAAGTAATTAATAAAATAAAGGCATAACCAACCATGTATATTAACCATTCTAAAAACAAGTTAAGTCTATAACCTATTTCTTTACCATTTGGTTTTCTTTTTTTATTATCATCTACTACAATAACTTTCATATAATCACCAAAATAATTATAGCACATAAAAAGATAATCATAAAATTATTTTTACGACATTTTATTTCAAAAAAAATCCATAAAATGGATTTTTATAACTAACATCTATTTTTTATCTATTTCTTCTACCCCAAGTGAATAAGCAAACCTTATTAACGTTTCTTTTTTCTTAATATAGTAATATCCTAGTGAAAAACCTAAGTTATTAGCAATATACCTGTCATCATAATTATTTTCTTTATCAAGATATGTCCAGTAGATTATTTTTCTTTCTTCAGTAGTAAGTTTATTAAATGAGAATCTAAAGTAATTAACAAATTCAATTCTTCTTTTTTGTTCTTCGATATCTATTTTTACATATGTTTTATCTACACTATTAAAATCTAAAGCACTAAGTAAATATGAATCTTCAATGCTAGATGAGGAACTATTATCAACTGATAAACTATAATATACGTATTGTGATATAACTTGTTCAACGTTTTTCTTTGTTTTTGTCCAAGAAATACTTATTGGTTGTACCATGATAACAGCTCCTTTCAAATTTATTTTATCATTTTCAAAGTTATAAAAGTTAACATTAAAATAATGAATAAATTATAAAAAAATAAAGTAAAGATTATTTATATCTCTACTTTATTATTATCCAGAACTTTTAAAATCCCCCTTTTATTTAAGCAATTTTTTTAAATATTTTCCAGTATAAGAATTATCACATTTAGCTACTTCTTCCGGAGTTCCAGTGCAAACTATCATTCCGCCTTCATCTCCGCCTTCTGGTCCAAGATCAATAATGTGATCTGCTACTTTTATAACATCTAAATTATGTTCAATAACAATAACCGTATCACCATTATCAACTATTCTGTTTAAAATAGTAAGTAATTTTTTAATATCATGACTATGAAGACCAGTTGTTGGTTCATCTAATATAAATATACTTTTACCAGTTGGTTTTTTCTGAAGTTCTTTTGCAAGTTTAACACGTGATGCTTCTCCGCCTGATAAGGTAGGTGCACTTTGACCAAGTTTTATGTAACCAAGTCCAACATCTATCAACACCTGAAGTTTACGGCTTATTTTAGGATGATTTTCAAAAAAGTCCAAAGCTTCTTCTACCCTCATTTGAAGTACATCATATATTGTTTTTCCTTTATATTTTACTTCTAAGGTTTCTTTGTTAAATCTTGTACCTCCACATACTTCACAAGGAACATATACATCAGGCAAGAAATTCATTGATATTTTTTTAACTCCATCTCCCCAACAAGCTTCACAACGTCCACCTTTTACGTTAAATGAAAATCTTCCTTTTTCATAACCTCTTATTTTTGCTTCTTTTGTTTG
>CALZLL010000019.1 GCA_945788325.1 uncultured Clostridium sp. | reverse complement strand
CGTTAAATGAAAATCTTCCTTTTTCATAACCTCTTATTTTTGCTTCTTTTGTTTGTGCAAAAACATCTCTTATGTCATCAAAAACACCAACGTAAGTAGCTGGATTACTACGAGGGGTTCTTCCAATTGGATCTTGAGTTATATCAATTACCTTATCAATGTTTTCTAAGCCTTTTATTGTTTTATGTTTTCCAGGTATTACTTTTGATCCATAAACATTTAAAGCAAGCGCTTTGTATAAAATTTGATTTACTAAACTACTTTTCCCAGATCCTGATACACCAGTTACTAGCGTTAGTTTACCTAAAGGGAATTTAACGTTAATATTTTTAAGATTATTTTCTTTAGCGCCTTTAATTTCTATAAATTTACCATTACCTTTTCTTCTTTTTAAAGGCACTTCTATTTGTTTTCTCCCACTTAAATAATCACCTGTTAGGCTATTTTTATTTTGCATAACTTCCTTTGGTGTTCCACACGCAACGATTTCGCCGCCGTGATCTCCTGCTCCTGGACCAACATCTACTAAGTAATCTGCCTGCATCATTGTATCTGTATCATGTTCTACAACCACTAACGTATTACCTATATCTCTCATTTTTAATAATGAATCAATAAGCCTTTGATTATCTCTTTGATGAAGTCCGATACTAGGTTCATCAAGTACGTATAACACCCCGGTTAATTGTGATCCGATTTGGGTTGCAAGCCTTATTCTTTGGGCTTCTCCACCTGATAATGTACCTGCACTTCTAGATAATGTTAAATAACCAAGTCCAACATTATGTAAAAATTCTAGTCTTGATTTAATTTCTTTTATTAGAAGTTTTGCAATTTCTTCTTTTTCCTTGCTTAGTTTTAACTTATCAAAAAAATTATATAATTTATCTATGTTCATATCAGTTAAGTCAATTATGTTTTTCTTATTTATTAAAACTGATAGAACGCTTTCTTTTAATCTTTTACCATGGCAAGTTGGACAAGTAAGTTCTACCATGTATTTACCTAGCCATTCTCGTATGTATTCACTATTAGTTTCAAAGTATCTTCTTTCTAAATTATTTATAATACCTTCATATGGTTCAAAACTATTCATTTCGTTTCCACTTCTGGTTTTAAACTTAAACTCAATAGGTTCTTTTGTACCTCTTAGAATTATATCTAGTTCTTTTTTTGTTAAGTCTCTCATCTTCTTATTCATATCAATATCAAATTTATCACATACAATTTCTAATTTTTTAATGTATATATTTTGATCATCCATACCAGAAAGTGGTTCTATACCACCTCTTGCTAAAGTTTTTTCTTTATCAGGAATAATTAGTTGTTCACTTATTTTTTGTTTAAAACCTAACCCTTTACAATCTGGGCACGAACCATATGGTGCATTAAATGAAAACATTCTAGGTTCTAATTCTTCTAATGAAAAATTACAATGAGGGCACGCAAAAGATTCACTCATAACAATTTCATCTTTGCCTGGTATTTCTACTACTGCTTTACCTTTAGATAATTTACATGCGAGCTCTAAAGCTTCATATATTCTACTTCTTGCTTCATCTTTTTTTATTATTCTATCTATTACAACTAAAATATTATGTTTTTTATTCTTTTCTAAATTTATATCTTCACTTAAATCTTTTGTTTCACCATCTATTTTTACCCTTACATATCCATCTTTTCTTAAGCTATCTAATAAATCTTTAAACGTACCTTTTTCTCCATAAGCAACTGGTGACATAATAATTAATCTTGCACCGTCTTCTTCATTCATTATTTGCGTAGTCATTTCTTCAATAGATTGACTTGATATTGGGATGTTATGATTAGGGCAATATGGCACACCTATCCTTGCAAATAAAAGCCTAAAATAATCATATATTTCAGTTACCGTACCTACTGTTGACCTTGGATTATTATTAGTGGTTTTTTGGTCTATTGAAATTGATGGAGAAAGTCCCTCTATGGAGTCAACGTCTGGTTTTGAAGTTCCACCTAAAAACTGCCTAGCATAAGCACTTAAAGACTCAACATATCTTCTTTGACCTTCTGCATATATAGTATCAAAAGCTAAACTTGACTTACCACTACCTGATACACCTGTCATAACAGTTAATTTGTCTTTTGGTATTTCTATATCCACGTTTTTTAAATTATTTTCTCTTGCACCTTTTACTATAATTTTATCCATAATAAATCACTTCTTTTCTTGCAGTTATTTTATCACAAATACATAAAAAAAAGAAGAACCAATATTTGTAAATTTGGTTCTTTTTACTAATATATATAAATTCTTTTAATTTATAATTTTGGTAAGTTATCTTTATTTTTTATTTCTTTTGACAATTTCCTTATTGATTTATCAGGAGTTGGTAATTTTTCTGGCAGAGTTCCACCTACTTTAGTAATTGTATCTCTAACTGCTTTGCCAACTTCAAAGTGGGCATCACAAGAGTTTTTCTCTCCATTTATATTTTCATTTTTTAACTTTTGATTGGCTAAAGATATCCTAAAAAGGTTAGCTGCTAATTCATCACTTCCCATGTTATCTAATATATCTTCCCTATATCTTAGCTTCTTTCTTTTAGCTATATCATCAGCAGTTTCTCCACCATATAATCCTTTATAACCAGCATTATGAAATTTATCAAAGTTTTTAACACCTGCTTTTTTTGCTGTAACATTTAAAGTGTAGTTTTCTTTTTTAACCCTACTTCTTTGATATAATCTTTTTTCATCTTCATTTAAGTTTTCATATTCTAATTCTGTTAATTCTTGCTTTCTAGTTTGCACTGCAAAATATGTTTGACCTAACGCAATTACTTCTTTTCTTGGGTCTCCGTTTTGAACAATAAGGTAGCAAGCATATCTTGATAATTTATAATCAATTGTTTTTCTTTTACTTCCTTTACCAATACTTGACATTTTGTCGGCCTCGACAAAATGGAAACTTTGTGTAAACTTACTTTTATCACACGCTTGTTTAGCCCTCATAATTACACCTTCAAATTTTCTCCATTCTTTGTATTCTAATACCTTTTGTAATTCTCTTGCTTCCCAATATTCATTACCATCTTCATCAATATGTTTAATACTTTCAAAAATACTGTCATTATATTTAGTTAAATTCATCATATAAATGTTCCTTTCGTTTGCATAGTAGCATTTATTTAAATAGCATGCAAATCGCCAAAATAATATTTTTGTAATTTTTATGAAACAAAAAAAGAAAAATTGCTAAGCAAATTTTTCTTTTTTGTATTGTTTTTTCCTAAGTTAATTAATATTGGTAAAATTTATTTTTCATTAACTTTCATTTCAAAAATAATATCACGAAGCTCCATAGCGCGTTCAAAGTCTAATTCTTTAGCTGCTTTTTTCATTTCTTCTTCTAATTGTTTTATAATTTTATCATTGTGAATTTCATCACGTACTTTATGTTTTTTTGTTTCTTTATTATCTTCGGTTACACTTACTACATCCATTATCTTTTTCTTAATTGTTTTAGGGATAATATTATGTTTTTCATTGTATTTAATTTGAATATCACGACGTCTTTTGGTTTCATCTATAGCAGTTTTCATTGCATCACTTATGATATCACCATACATTATTACTCTACCTTCTGCATTTCTTGCGCATCTACCAATGGTCTGAATAAGACTTCTATGGCTTCTTAAAAATCCTTGTTTATCAGCATCTAATATTGCAACTAAACTAACCTCAGGTATATCAAGACCTTCTCTAAGTAAGTTTATACCTACCAAAACATCATACTTACCTTCTCTTAAATCATGAATAATTTTAAGTCTTTCTAAAGTTTTTACCTCACTATGTAAGTATGCAACTTTTATATTCAAATTCTTTAAATATGAAGTTAATTCTTCTGCCATACGTATAGTTAAGGTTGTAACAAGTGTTCTATCACCTTTTTCTATTTGTTTTTCTATTTCTTCTATTAAATCATCAACTTGATTATTAGAGGTTCTAACTTCTATTAATGGATCAAGTAATCCAGTAGGTCTTATTATTTGTTCTACAACTTTATTATTAACTTTTTGCAACTCTTCATCACCTGGTGTTGCAGAAACGTATATAACTTGATTTATTTTCTCTTCAAACTCTTCATATCTAAGAGGTCTATTATCAAGCGCACTAGGTAATCTAAAACCATAATCAACAAGCATTTGTTTTCTATTTCTATCCCCATTATACATTGCTTTAACCTGAGGTAAAGTTACATGAGATTCATCTATAACCATTAAAAAATCATCTGGGAAAAAGTCTAATAAACAAGTTGGAGTTGCTCCTTCTTGTTTTAATGCTAGATGTCTAGAATAATTCTCAACACCAGAACAGAATCCCGTTTCTTCTAACATTTCTATATCATGCTTACACCTCTGTCCCAGGCGTTCAGCTTCTAATAATTTACCATTTTCATTAAAATATTTTAGTCTGTCATCTAATTCAGCCTTAATATTAACTATTGCTTTTTTCAACTTTTCCTCACTTGTTACGAAGTGTGATGCTGGAAGTATTGAAATAAACTTTTTATCACTTACCACAGCTCCAGTTAATACGTCAAATTCAGTTATTCTATCTATTTCATCCCCAAACAATTCAATTCTAATACCATAACTTTTTTCATAAGCAGGTATAACTTCTATTACATCCCCTTTAGCTCTAAAAGTACCACGAACTAAATCAACATTGTTTCTTTCATACATCATATCAACTAATTTAGATAATACTTCGTTTCTGTTTATTTCCTGTCCTACTCTTAAAGTAAGCATGTGTTTTTCATATTCTTCTTTATCTCCTATACCATAAATGCATGATACTGATGCAACAACTATAACATCTTTAGAATTTATTAAGGAAGATGTAGCATAGTGTCTTAATTCATCTATTTCATCATTTATTGAAGAATCCTTTTCAATGTAAGTATCGCTAGATGGGACATATGCCTCTGGTTGATAATAATCATAATAAGATACAAAATAACAAACTTGATTATTTGGAAATAATTCTTTTAATTCAGAATAAAGTTGTCCTGCTAGAGTTTTATTATGTGCAAGTACCAAGGTAGGCTTATTAACTTCTTTAATTACGTTAGCTATCGTAAAAGTTTTACCAGTTCCTGTTGCACCTAATAATACTTGGTATTTCTTATTATTCTTAATACCTTCAACTAATTCATGTATAGCCTCTGGTTGATCTCCTGATGGTTTAAATTTAGAAACTAAATCAAACATAATATCCGTCCTTTTCTTTTATATTAAACTTATTCTAACATTTATAAAAATTTAATACAACAAAAAGAAGGTATTAAAACCTTCTATCTATTTGAATAACTTGATCCTAAAGCTGGGAATACTATTACATTTCTCGGATTAAATGAATGTCCCATGAAACCATCATTACCATAATATGAATAATAATCCGCATACCATCTTCCACTTGCTAATCCTAAATGTAAGTGAGGTCCTGTTGAATTACCAGTGTTACCTGATTTACCTATTATAGTATCTTTAGTAACAGTTTGACCAATAGACACACTTATTGTTGATAAATGGCAATAATAAGAAGTATAGTATTTTCCATTTATTAAATGATGAATTATTATTTGATTTCCACCACCACGATTACTTCTAATTGTTTTAGCAACATATCCAGGAGCAACAGAATAAACAGTTGTTCCAGTAGGTGTTGAAATATCTATAGCACCATGTAAATTTGGTTTTCCATATAAAGTTCTCCAACCATACTCACTTGAAATTCTTCCACTTGCAGTTGGTCTATAAAAAGTTGTACCAGGAGGTAAATAACCACCACTTGAAGAACCAGATGCTCTTGCAAGCCTATTTAAACAAGCGGTCTGTGTTTCACTATCTTTACATTTTTTACTTTGTAAATATGAAATTGTAGCTTTCATCTCTTTTATTGACTCGGCTTGAGAATGTCCTTCTTCATCAAGTGAACTTTTCGTTTCATTTAATTTAGCAACCTGAGTATTTAAATCACTTTGTAATGATGCTAATTCCGTTTTCTTGCTTGCTAAAGATTCTTTTATCTTGTCATTTTCTTTTATCATGTTATTCATATCATCAATGACTTTTTTATTATAATTTGATATTTGTTCAGTAATTGATAGTCTGTATATCAAATCTGTTAAACTTTCTGAACCCATGATATATTCTAACATTGCTGAGCCTGATGAAGAAACTTGATAATATCTCATTAGACTTTTTGTTTCCTCATTTTTCTTTTTTATATCTTTTTCTAATTGTTCACTTTCTTTTGTCTTATCTTCTATATCCTTATTTATTTTCTCCATTTGTGAATAAATAGAATTTATTTTTTTATTTGTTTCTTCAATATCTTTTTGAGTTTGTACTTTTTTAGAGTTAGTAGCTTCTAATTTTTTTTCTACTTTATTAAGTTCAGTTTTCCATTCACCTAACGTTTTTTCTTTAGCAGTTATAGTTGTAATTGGTATTACTAATAGTATTAATATTACCAATAAATAGTTTAATACTTTCTTCATCATATTTTTAAATATTTCCTTACTGCTCTATAACTACCAAACATACCAACAACAATACCTAAACCTAATAATATTAATGAAACTATATATATAAATGGTTCAGCGGGAACTAATTTTATAAATGGTGAAAATAATTGACCATTAAAATGTTTATATAAAGCTGAATACCCATATAAAGTAACTGCAATTGGGATTAGTGAACCTAAAAATCCTAAACAAAAACCTTCTATTACAAATGGTTGTTTTATTGAAAAATTAGACGCTCCAACAAGTCTCATTATTTCAATTTCCCTTTTTCTTGAGAAAATAGTAATTTTAATTGTGTTTGTTATTAAGAATAAAGTTACAAATACTAGTGCTACCATAGCAATTATCATAGATTTTTCTAGAACCTTAAATACGGATAATAAACTTTCTACCATTCCTTGACCATATTTAACTTCTTTTACCAATTCCAATTCGTTAACTTGATCAGCTGTTTTTGAAATTTTTTCCGTATCTTTTACCTTTATTAATAAAGTATCATATAAAGGATTAGTATCATCTGACCAGCTATCTATTATTGCTGATAAAGAATCTGATGTGTTTTTCATTTCGTCTGCTATTTCTACTTTTGTTTCATGATCCACTGATTCAACGTTTTTATAAGTTTGTATATTCTTTTCTAACTCATTAATTTGTTCATCTGTTGCACTGGTATCAACAAAAGCTACTATCGTAAAATCTTCTTTAATTAACTTAGTCATGTTTTCTACGTTATAAGAAGCTACTAAAGCAACTGCTACTATTAATAGAGTTATTGTTATACATGATATTGACGCAATTGATAAACTTAAGTTTCTACCTACACTTTTAAAACCATCTCTTATGTTTCTTCCTAAAATTCTAAACAGTTTCATAATGAGTATAACTTCCTTTCTCATAATCTTTTGCTAATTTTCCGTTATCTAAAAGAATAACTCTTTTCTTCATTTTATTAACCATTTCTCTATCATGAGTAGCCATTACAACGGTAGTACCTAAGTCATTAATTTTTTCAATTACTTTCATTACTTCTAAACTTGTGTCTGGATCTAAATTACCTGTTGGTTCGTCACATATAAGTAACTTAGGAGAATTAACAATTGCACGTGCTATTGCAACACGTTGTTGCTCTCCACCAGATAACTGATCGGGATAGCTTTTTGCCCTAGATTTTAATCCAACTAAATCCAAGGCTTTTAAAACTTTTCTTTTTACTTCTTGAGTAGGTAAGCCATATATTTCAAGAGCAAAAGCAACATTTTCATACACTGTTAATTTTGGCAACAATTTATAATCTTGAAATACTATTCCTATTTTTCTTCTTAATTTATAAACCTTATTATTTTTTACTTTAGCAACGTTTACTCCTCCAACGTAAATTTCTCCTTTGGTAGGTCTTTCTTCCCGATAAAGCATCTTTATAAGGGTTGATTTACCACTTCCTGATGCACCAATTACAAATACAAATTCACCTTTTTTAATATCTAGGTTCATATCATAAACTGCATTTACACCATTTTTATAAGTTTTCTCAACATTTCTAAATTTAATAAATTCCATTTGTATCACTTCCTTTACTAATAATTAAACAAAATATACTTATGTTTAACCAATACCTAATTTATTCCTGTTAACCTATTTGATTTTCCACTATAAGTTCCAGATGTTTGATATGCATCAGTAACTAATATAACCGCTTTTGGATCAATGTGTTCAATTCCTTCACTAACTACAAAATAATCACTAGTTGGTACAACACACATAATTATTTGATCTTTTCTATTTGTATAACCACCTCTAGTTTCAATAAGTGTAATTCCAAGATTTAGTTCGTTTAACAAATAATCAATTACGGCATCATCCTCATCTGTAGTTATATAAACGGCTTTACTACTTGATATACCAAGAACCACTTTATCTACCATAATATTTATTATGTATAATACTATTATTGCATATAATACTTTTGTCCAACCAAAGAAGAACCCACCTATTATTGTAATAACTCCATCAGTTAAAAGCATAGAAGTTCCTATTGATATTTTGAAATATTTTGCAACAACTTGATTTAATATATCTGTACCACCTGTTGTAAAACCACTTTTAAAAACTATGCCTGAAGCAAGTCCTACACATACTCCACCCACTATCGCAATAAGCAAAAGATTACTATTATCTATAGTTATGTATGAATCTATTCCTCTAGTAAGTGTTACAAATAATGGAAACAATAAAGAACCAACAATTGAATTAAAAGTTTGTTTCTTACCTAATAGGATTAAACTTATTAATAAAAACAATATATTTAGAATTAAAATCATAATAGATGGATCAACTAACTTTTGGGTAATTATTGAAATACCACTAGTACCACCATATACTATGTTGTTTTTAAAGAAAAACAAATTATAAGCTAAAGCATATATAAAAGTACCAATAAGTAAAAATACATATCGTTTAAAAAGATGAGCTTTTTCTACTATCTTTAAAATTTTATCAGATTTTTTTCTTCTTAATCTTCTAAATAATCTCATTTTTATTTCTCTCCTTTTAAATTACTTTCTATAAAACCATCTAAATCTCCATCTAATACTTTATTAACGTTAGATGTTTCATAACCCGTTCTATGATCTTTTATCATTGAGTATGGATGAAGAACATAACTTCTTATTTGAGAACCAAATTCAATTCCACTATGATCACTTTTTATTGAGTTGATTTTATCTTGTTGTTCTTTAATTTTGATTTGATATAACTTACTTTTTAATACTTTTAAAGCAGTTTCTTTATTTTTAATTTGACTTCTTTCGTTTTGACAAGTAACAACAATTCCTGTAGGAATATGAGTTACTCTAACAGCACTATCGGTAGTATTAACGCCTTGACCACCTGCTCCACTACTTCTATAAACATCTATTCTAATATCAGCATCCTTTATTTCTACGTCAACGTTTTCATCAAATTCTGGTATCACATCAACCGCTGCAAAAGAAGTATGCCTTCTATTATTTGAATCGAAAGGTGATAACCTAACTAAGCGATGAACACCTTTTTCGTTTTTTAAATATCCATAAGAAAAGGTTCCTCTTACTATATAAGTAATACTTTTTATACCTACTTCTTCTCCTTGTTGCTCATCTATTAATTCATATGTATAGCCTTTTTTATTAAAGTACTTAGTGTACATTCTAGAAAGCATCATTGCCCAATCACAACTTTCAGTACCACCAGCCCCCGCGTGTATTTCAAATATAGAGGCATTATTATCAAACTTTCCACTTAAATAAGTTAAAGTTTCCTGCTCCTTTATGTTTTTTTCAGTTTCCTTATACAATGATTCAAATTCACTTTTTAAGCCTTCATCTAAACTATCTTCACTAAACTCTCTTAATTGATTTAAAGTCTCTATATCAGATTTTATCTTAATAATAGGATTAATAATATCCTTTATCATGCTTACTTTTTTATTTAATTCTTCTGCGTTAGAAGGTTTATTCCATACATCCGGATTAGATAAATCTAAATTAAGCTTTTCTATTTCTTTTAATTTGTTTGGTACGTCAAAGTGACCTCCAAATTTGATTAAATTTAGTTTCTAAAACGTCTATATCCTTAGCTGTTATTTCCATATCATCACCTATTTTTAATTATAACATAAATATATAATTTATTAAATGTCTATTGATTAAAAAATGCTGGGATTATTTTCCACAGCATTACTATTATTTTTTTACCACTATCATACGTTGTTATTTTTAGAACTTTTGATAGGTTTTTAATATAGAAGTATTTAAATATTATTATTATATTTATACAATTTTTTTACTATTGGTGAATATTCTACTTTTGATAAATCTTTTGACTTTTTTTCAGCAATATACTTTGTTAAATACATACTTTGTATAAGCATTTGATAATCATCTAATATTTGATTTTCAAATTTTGAATCTATAGTAATAATTCTACTATAATATTTCTTTAGTTCTTCTAACATCATTTTATCAAATTCAGTATTTCTATTATAGTAAATAGCTATACCATCATAATTTATACCAAGAGTACTTCTACCATGGCAATATGAATATTTATCATGAACTATAGGAATCCCAATTCCAGATTCAGCCATAGTTGATTCTAAATATTTTGATGAGGCGCTTGTATCATAACCACTAAATATTTCATAAATATTGCTTCCTAAGTCAAAATCAAACATTGATTCCTCAATACAATCTAGCATTATGTTATTTTTACCATCTAAATAATAATCCATTAATATACTAACCGGTATTAAAGATGCTCCAATTGATATAAAACTTTTTTCTTGATCAATAGTAGTATTATATTTTAAATATGTTACGTCACTATCTTCAAATGAATTATTAGATAATAAATACTTTTTAAGTTCTTTTAAAAATGATAGTTCTACCCCATAATTGTTTCCACTATAACTACATGCTACTACATTTTTAAATGCATCATTATTTCGATATAAAAAATCTCTTGGTTCACTATTAATTGTAATTATTCCATTTTTTTCATTAATTACCTTTGATCCAAATTCACTAACGACATTCGAACCACCTACGCCACTAAATATTGTTGGTTCACTTAATTTAGATAATTCTTTTCTAATAAAATCCAAATCAGTATGTTCTAATGAATCAAGTACCCTATTTTTTAAAAACTCAAAATTGATTTGCATATTCTTTTGATATGTTTTTTTAAATTGATCGTAATCAATTAGTGGTATATCTTCTTCTTTACCTAATTCACAATAATAACACTCAGAGTCCCAACCTATCTTATATATTTTTTCATTATGTTTTAAGTTATAATAAAATGTATTTTCTTTTATTAAACCATTATTAAAACAATACTTATTAAGTTCATCAAATAATATTGGTAAGTAATGGATAAATTGTATTTCCTTTTCACCTAAAAAATTTTTATAATTATGAACAAAATAACAATCATCAACTTTTTTATATTTTGCTATAGAATTATCTAGCCATTCTACATATGAATCATCTAGAATCAATTTTATAAATTCTTTATCTTTCATTTAAAAATCTCCTTAATTTTTATATTTTTTTAATTTTCAGGGTATCTAATTCCCTTTTCATACCTATTTTAAAAATTAAAATCTTCGCAATCCCTTTATTTATGAGCTATTTACCACAACACTGCTTATACTTTTTCCCTGAACCACATGGCTTTTTAATATGGTCAATTTTGCTCCACTTTAGAGCATTTTATCCTTTAAATTTGCCCTTTTTGGCACTTGGCTACACTCGGTTACACTCCGCTTCACTAGCAGAACGTATCTAAAATTATCCATATAAATTGTAATTTGTTATTTTAATATTTTTTGTAATTTATCAAGTTCTTCATTAATTATTTTAGAATGTTCTTCTTCATACCCTTTTGCATCATAAATTTTTATTTTTAATAATCTTTTATAAAAATCCAAATTTTCAGCATCTATACTTTCTATATTAATTTTTGTTGAATGCATATCAATTAATTTTATCATAGTATTTTTATTTTTTTCAGGAATATTTAATCTATCTAATATTTTTTTTGCCATTTCAGCAGATTTTTGTGCATGTCCTTTAAAATGTCTTATATTTCCATCATCTTGATAAGAAAATGGTTTGCCTATGTCATGTAAAAGCATTACTAATCTATCTTCAACATTATTATCGCATGCACTTATTGTTGCTATAGTATGTCCCCATACATCAAAGCAGTGCCATTCACTTCTTTGTTCAAAATTTTTTTCATATTTTAATTCAGGTATGATTTCAAATAATTCATTTTCATACAATAGAATATTATCAGAAAGAAGGTAATCATATATTTTATCTAAAGTATTCATTAAACTTTCCTCCTTTACAAATCACTATTTGTCTCTCTGTATTATTATAAATCAAAAGGAACAAATATTAAATACTTGTTCCTTAAATTATCACAAAAACGTATCTAATGGTATTTTTCTTCCACTTTTGGATTTAGAAGAAGCTTCGCAGTCCCTTTATTTATGGGCTATTTACCACAACACTGCTTATACTTTTCCCTGAACCACATGGTTTTTTATAGTAGGTATTTTGATAGCTTATCATAGCATTTTGTGGCTCTTTTCGGCTGTTGTAGGTGCTTGGGAGCTTCCGACAGCACTTGGGAAACCTAGCAGAAGGTATCTAAAAAGGTATCTAAAATACTTTTTTAACGATTTTTCGCAATTTTTTAGTAAGTTCTTAAAATCATAGAAAAAGACTACCTTTTAGGCAATCATTATATTAATAACATAATCTATAATCGATCATGATAGACTATCAATTTTAATCATCTAAATGGTCAATAGCATATTGAGCTTCTTCTTTAGTAAATTTTTCTCCATATTGTGATGTTAATTGATCATAAATTCTATTTTTAGACATACTCATTGTATCTCTATATGATTTAGCTTTTGCTAATGCATTGGCATTCCAATCCCATTCAATATTGTCAATAGCATATTGGGCCGCTTCTTTATCAAAGCCCTCTCCATATTCAGATGTTAATTGATCATAAATACCTTGTTTTGACATGTGCATAGTTTTGGCATAAGATTCAGCTTTTCTTAATGCATTCTTTTGTTCAGTAGTAGGTTCTTTTCCTAACGAATAAGTAACAGTTATTTTACTGTCCTCTGTAACTTGTTCAGTTGCATTAACACTTTGTTTTATGTAACCATCTTTTGCTACAGTGTCTGAATATTCTCTTTTAAAATCACAATTTAAATTTTTCTCTTTACACCAAGTCAATATTTCGCTTTCTGACATACCACTAAAGTCAATTACTTCAACTTTTACCTTACTTACCGTATTTGTATTACTATTTGAGTTTGAACTGCCATTGTTTGTAGTTGTTTCATCACTATTTCCTCCAAATGCGATAGCTAAAAATAGTATAGCAAATACAATAGTTAGTATTATTTTTGTATTCTTTTTCATTTCAGGATGAAACTTCCACATTAAGAAAATTCCTACTGGAGCAAAGAATATAAGCATTACCCACATAAACCATGTTTTGGTATAAAACTTACTTGATTCATCATATTTAGTTTCACTGCTTTTTTCTGAAGATGATGCTTCTTCTTTTTTTACTAATTTTAATTGTCTTCCACATTTTGGGCAAACCATTGCATCTTTTTCAATTTCTTCGCCACAAAATTTACAAAATTTTTTATCCATTTTTATTCCTCCTAAACATAATATGGATTTGGTCTACATAAAATAGTTATAAAATCAACTATCACACCTATTCCAAATAATCCAACTGTAAATAGGTATAAAACTCCCATTCCAGCCTTTCCTTCATAAAACTTGTGTCCACCAAATACTCCTAAGAAAATGCATAATAATAACGCTATCCATTTATCACATTGTTTTCTTCCATATGCACCATTAATTGTATTACTGTTGTTAATAACAACTTGTGGATTTGAATTAGATGTTTCTGTTTTTAATTCTTCTAATTGTTTGCCACACTTTGGACATAAAACAGCATCAATAACTACCTTATTACCACAAAATTCACAAAACTTCGTTTCCATTTTACCTCCTTTCACTTCCAATAAAAATAGTTTTAGCAAGTTATAGGCTAACTTACACATTTATTATATCACACATCTCACCGAATGGGTGAGTATATTTTCACCGAATAAGTGAGAAAATATTATTAGAAAGGTGTGATGCTATATTGATAAATAAAA
>CALZLL010000018.1 GCA_945788325.1 uncultured Clostridium sp. | reverse complement strand
CATTTACTATTTTATTTTTTATTACGATTACCTTAACTATCTCTTTACCTTCGGTATGTCTTTTTACGTTTTCGTTATTAAGGGCTTTTTCTTTAATTTCATCTTCTTTATCATCTATGTTAATTGTAATCGTACCTCTTAACTTACCATTTACTTGTACCGCAATATCAAATTCTGTTTGAACAAGTTTTGATTCGTCATAATTAGGCCATGCCTCGTAAGCTATTGTATTATCATGTCCTAGTACTTCTTTCCATAATTCTTCCGTTATATGTGGACATATTGGATTTAATAATTTTATAAATCCTTCAGCATATTCTATAGGAAATACATCTTCTTTATATACGGCGTTAACAAATACCATCAAATGACTTATAGCGGTATTAAATGATAATTTTTCGTAATCATTAGTAACGTTTTTTACCGTTTCATGGTAAATTCTTTCAAGGTTTTTATTTTCCCCTTCAAAAGTTTTACCTTCTTCAGTATAAAGTCTCCATACTCTATCCAAGAACTTTTTAGCACCTTCAACACCAGTTTTACTCCATGGTTTAGAAGCTTCTAAAGGTCCCATGAACATCTCGTATAATCTTAAAGTATCAGCACCATAATTATTTATGATATCAAGTGGATTAACAACAAATTCAGGGAATCTTTTACCCATTTTTATACCATTTTCTCCTAATATCATTCCTTGGTGAACTAGTTTTTTAAATGGTTCTTTTACTGGGGATAAACCTTTATCGTATAGATAGTTGTTCCATATTCTAGAATACATTAAATGCCCAACGGCATGCTCTGGTCCACCAATATATAAGTCAACTGGCATCCAGTGTTTTAATAATTCCTGATTTGCAAATTCTTTATCATTATCTGGATCAATGTATCTTAAGAAATACCAACTAGATCCTGCAGAACCTGGCATCGTAGATGTTTCTCTAACGCCTTTTTTACCATCTTTTTCATAACGTTTCCATTCGGTAGCATTCTCAAGTGGAGCTTTACCATTATGACCTTTATAATCTTCAAGTACCGGAAGTACCAATGGTAATTCTTCATCCTCAAGAACATAATCCGTACCATCTTCCATATGAACGATAGGTACTGGTTCTCCCCAATATCTTTGACGAGCGAAGATCCACTCTCTAAATCTATAATTAGTTGTTTTTCTAGCTACTCCCATCTTAACTAATTTATCAGTTATGGCTTCTTTAGCTTCTTCTACTGTTAAACCGTTAAATTCTTCTGAATTTATAAGTTTGCATCCTTTACCTAAATAATCTTGCTTTTCAAAAGCACAATCTGAAGTATCACGTCCATCTATTACTTGAATCATAGGTATGTTATGAACGGTTGCATATTCAAAGTCTCTTTGGTCATGAGTTGGAACCGCCATAACAGCACCTGTTCCATAATTTGCCAACACAAAGTCTCCTATGAATACAGGAACTTCTCTTCCGTTAACCGGGTTAATAGCTTTTATTCCCTTAAGTTCACAACCAGACTTTCCTTTATTAAGTTCTGTTCTATCCATATCAGATTTTTTTAAAGTTTCAGCAATATAGTTTTCTACTTCTTCTTTATTTTCTATTCTAGGCATTAATTCTTTTACTAAATCTCCTTCTGGCGCTAGAACCATAAAAGTAATACCATAGATGGTTTCAATACACGTTGTATAAATTGAAAACTCTCCACCACCAACTATCTTAAAGTCTACTTCTACACCGGTTGATTTACCAATCCAGTTTCTTTGCATTTCCTTAGTAGATGCTGGCCAATCTATTTCGTCTAAGCCTTCTAAAAGCCTCTCGGCAAACTTTGGCTGATCAATACATAATTGTTTCATGTTTTTTCTAACTACTGGAAAACCACCACGTTCTGATTTACCATCAATTACTTCATCGTTTGATAATACGGTTCCTAATTCTTCACACCAGTTAACTGGCATATCAATGTATTTAGCATAACCATCTTTATATAACTGTTTAAATATCCACTGAGTCCATTTATAATACTTAGGATCTGAGGTTATTACCATTCTATCCCAATCATAGTCAAAACCTAACTTTTTAAGTTGCAATGTAAAATATTTTATATTCTCTTCGGTAAACCCATTTGGATGATTACCGGTTTGAACCGCATATTGTTCTGCTGGAAGTCCAAATGAATCATATCCCATTGGATGAAGAACGTTATACCCTTGCATCCTTTTCATACGAGATACAATGTCCGTTGCCGTGTACCCTTCTGGATGGCCAGCATGAAGTCCTACTCCTGATGGGTATGGAAACATATCAAGCACATAATACTTAGGCTTTGAAAAATCCCATACATTTGTCTTAAAAGTTTTATTATCCTCCCAATATTTTTGCCACTTTTCTTCTATTTCTTTAAAATTGTATTCCATTATCTTTCACTCTCCTTTTTATAATAAGTTGCAACAATATGATACACTCCTGCAAACAAAGGAAATATCAATATAAAAGCAACAAGTAATCTTATGTATATGTTAGTAATAAATCTAGATGCAGTAAATAAAGTTGATATTATAAAAGCATCACAGAGCATCAGGGTTTTAAATACTCTTTTATAACCTAAACCTACTACGTCCAATTTATATTTAAAAACTAAATATTTAATGTTCGCTGGCATCTTATTTCTATTAAATTTCTTTATTTTTTTATACGAAAATAAATAATACCCAAAATACACCATTAAAAATACAACAATAAATTCCAATGCTATTTTAGCTACTTCTACCATAATATCCTCCTATTAAAAAAGTCCATCCTAACTAAAGGATGAACATATGTCCACGGTACCACCTTAATTTATACTAAAAGTATACGCTTGTATTACCAATAACGAGGTTAACCGTACTATATTACTATTATTTCACATAATAACTCCGAAGCTAGTTCGATTAACATCCTTTGTTTATTTTCACCTACCATAAACTCTCTTAAAAAAGATTAATTAATCTAATACTCTTCATCAACGTTTTAACACTTAATAGTATATTATATTTTGTTTTCAATTTCAAGCATTAATGTTATAATTTTCTTGGTGATCTATATGTTTAAATATACTCTAGATAATAAAAGATATCACACCCTTAATTATGATTTAACAAAACGATTTAATACAAGGGTTTTTAAAGTCAGTTTAAACGGTGGTTTTTCTTGCCCTAATTTTAAAAATGGAAGTGGTTGTATATTTTGTTCTTTAAAAGGTTCAGGAGATTTTGCTGGTAATAAAGAAGATGATTTATTAACGCAGTTTAATAACGTTAAAAATAAATTAAATAATAAATGGCCCGATACTAAATATATCGCTTACTTTCAAGCTAATACAAATACTTATGCACCAGTAAATGTATTAAAAAAGAAGTTTGAAGAAGTACTTACCTTTAAAAATGTGGTTGGAATAAACATTGGAACAAGACCAGATTCAATAACTGATGAATGCTTAGAATACTTAAAAGATTTAAATAAAAGAACCTTTTTAACCATTGAACTAGGTCTTCAAAGCATGCATGATAAAACGTTAAAGTTAATAAATAGAGGCCATGATTTAAAGTGCTTTGATGAATGCGTTAAAAAGCTAAGAAATAATAACATAAACGTAGTTGTACACATTATTAATGGTTTACCTGGTGAAACAAAGGAAATGATGATGGAAACAATAAAACATTTAAATAAACTAGATATTCAAGGAATAAAGATTCATATGCTTCATGTTTTAAAAAATACTAGGTTAGAACATTATTATAAAGAAGCTAATTTTCATTTATTATCAAAAGATGAATATGTAAATATCACATGTGATCAAATAGAAGAACTTAATGAAAAAATAATAATTCACAGACTAACTGGAGATGGCGCTAAAGATGACTTAATCGCACCATTATGGACCTTAAAAAAAGTATCAGTATTAAATGATATTGATAAAGAATTAGCTAAAAGAGGCACTTATCAAGGATTTAATAGAAGTATTTTAAACAGGGTTAATTTAATATGTAAAAAGTTTATAAAACCAGGAGATATAACGGTTGATGCGACTTGCGGAAATGGTAATGATACTTTAATGCTTGCTAAACTATCAAAAGAAGTATTTTCTTTTGATATTCAAAAAGAAGCTATTAAAAGCACTAAAGACATACTTGATAAAGAAAATATATCTAACGTAAAATTAATAAATGATTCACACGAGTATATTGGTAAATATTTGGAAAATTATAAAAATAAAATAAGCTTAGTATTATTTAATCTAGGTTATTTACCAGGAGGAAATAAAAGTATTACAACTAATCATAATTCCACGTTAAAAGCCATAAAAGAAAGTTTAAAACTATTAAATAATAAAGGCATTATATTAGTAGTTTGCTATCCACATGAAGAAGGAAAAAAAGAATCAAAAACCATATTAAATTATTTAAATAAAAATGATATAAAATATGTAACATATAGAAATACAGATAATATAAATGCTCCATTTTTAATAGAAATAAAAAAATAAGTAAGTCTAACTTGCTTATTTTAGTATAAAGTGTAATTAAAGTTATTAGTATTTAAAAATGGAATTATTTCATCAGTATAAGCTAAAAACGTCACTTCTTTAACACTAAATCCATTTGATATATAATTAATTAAAAAAGTATTATTTTCTCCTTCATAAACTTCATCAATACATTTTTTAAAATCATTACATGAAATATTAATAGTTTTATCCTTAATAACCATCTGGTTAACATAATAATCATTTTTATAAGTATTAAATATTTTTTCTAAACCATTACAATTAATTCCAGTTTCAAATTTAATGGTAACCATAGATACACCATTATCATATCTATTATTTTCTGATAAAACAGTTTCTGTTTTATTATTAAAATTTAAAAATAAGTATAATATAAAAAGACCAAATAAAAAAAGATACTTCTTCATAATAATCACCATTATTATTATGAAATAAGTATTCTTTTTTATACAAATTTCTACATTTTCATTTGATTTTCATCATTTAAAGCAGGTAATTCAGCAATTGGAGTTGCAGAAATTCCCGTTACACTATTATTCTTCAAAAGTTTTAACATATTATCTTCAGGATTTAATATTGGTTCATCCTCATTACCAAGTTCTACCCTACCAGTAACATCGTATGGATTATAATATTCAGGAGATATTCTATCAGCTGCATCCATTAATCTATCACTAATATTTTTACGTATATCATAATTTATATCTGATATTTTATCTTTTACATCTTCTACTTTCTCTATAGATTTTATTGCTAACTCTTTAATTGCTTTTAAAACATTATTTTTAGTATCAATAAATAACTTTTTACATTTAGCTTTTCTTTGACAAGCTTTTTCAATTGATTTTATAACAGCATTTTCACAACTAGCTATTTTATCAAATCTCATAGTACTACTAGTTTTAAGTACTTTTTGATTATCAATTTCTTCAACATTCATTTCTATTGATTTTAACTTTTGTTTCATGAATAAATTTTCAATAAACATATTAAAACGTGTTCTTGGTAAAGTTATACTAACACCATTAGCAACCATCTGACTCATTTCTTCAGATATACTTATTTTATCAATTTTTAAAGTGTTTATTCCACTTTTTTCAGCTTGATTTCTTAATAAACTACCTTCCATTCCAATTTCATTAGCAGCGTTTTCAAAAACACCATTAACACGCTCATTTTCTTTTCTATCAAGCTCTTTTTGTCTTAATTTTAAATTTAAAATTTGCGCATCAAATGCTTCCCTTTGCTTTTCATAATCATCACTACTAATAGGATTTGGACTATTAAATATGTTATTATTATCATTCAATTGATTAATAGAAACTTCTGGTTCTTCTTTATCAGGAACATTTATAACAGATTCTTTAGTATCATCAATTCCTCTTTCTAAAGCCATTTGATTTATTTTTTCCATTGCCTCATTAACTCTTTTTTCATGATCACTAGATAATTTATCACCATCTAAACTAACATCATAAGAACCAGTATCAACAACTTTATTAGCATCATCAATTACGTTTAAAAGATCATTAGCAGCTTCTCCATTTACAGCATCATTTTGAATATCTTTATTTATATCTTCATTAATGCCTTCTTTTATTTGAAGTTCTTTAATATCATCAAAAGCCTTTGGAGAAATATTCATGTCCTTGCAAACTTCTTTTATAGAATCCAAAGCATCATAATTAGATTTTTCATAAGCTACCATTATTAAGTTATCAATCAAAGTATCATCACTTAGACTAATAAATGCCTTTAAAAACTTTTTATCACTTATAATGTCACTTAAGTTTTCATCTATATTTTCTTTTGTATAAAAATCACAAACCGCTTTTTGAAATGATTTATCCTTATATTGATTTGCATAAAACTCACCATAGTTTTCTAAAGTATAATCATAAAACATAACCATATCATTTATTTTTTGAGTTCTATCAATATCCTTACTATCAAGTCTTCTTCTTAGTATGTCCGCTAATTTGTTTAATCTTTGATTTGGCTGTAATCCTTTATTTTTTTCTTTATTATTTTCTTTTATTAATTCATCATATAACCATTTATCCATTTAAATCTCCTACCCTTCTGATAGTTCTTGGATTGCTTTTTGAATCATTTCCCAATCATCTTTGTCAGTAATAGAATCTAGTATATAACCACCATCTTGCTCTTTAATGATTGAAGCATAAATATCAACGTTTTCAGCTTTATCATCAAAAGTATATATAAGAAAAGATTTATCACTTTCTGGCTTTTTTAAAATGGTAATCACTTTTATTTCTACTTCTTTTCCTTCAGGATTAGTTATTTTTATTGTCTCCAAGTCTTTCATATTCATTATGTATCCTCCTTATTCTATAAGATAATTATAATAAATTTTTAGACATTTTGCAACACCATAATAAAAATTAAAAACCCTATTTAGTTTTTTTAACTTTAATAGGATTTACGTGAATTACCGTTAAATATATTTCTTCTATTTCATTATCTATTTCTTTTTCTAAACGATTAGCTATCTCATGACTCTCAAAGGTTGATAAATCACCATCTACGTATATTGTAAAAGATATTTGATATTTATATCCAACCGGAGTTGAATTAAAATGGATTACCTTTTTTACTTCATCATGTTTTTTTATTATGTTAAGAACTTTTTGTTTAGCTTCTTCTTTTATTGATTTATCCATTAATACATCATAGCTTTCTTTAAATATTTTAAATGATGTAATTGCTATCCATATAGCTATACCAACACCAACTATGCCATCAAATATATATATTCCTTTAAGTGCTAAAACACATGATATTAAGTTTAAAAACGTTATTACACAATCATTACGATGATCAATAGAATTTGCTTTTATCAATAAGTTATTATGTTTTTTAGATAAGAAATTCGTGTATATAAATAAACAAAATTTAACAAATATTGTAATTAAACAAACCACCACTAACCATATAGAAAAATCGTAAGTTTTTCTATATATAATTGAAGATAAAGAATCTTTAAAAACAAACAAACTCATCAAGATCATAACTATACTTATAAGCATAGAATATATATACTCAGCCTTACCATGACCCAAGTTATGATCATCATCTGAGGGTTTACTAGCTATTTTATTTCCTATAAAAGTCATAAGCGAAGAAAATATATCTCCAGCACTATTAAAAGCATCTGCTATCATAGCCTGTGACTTAGTAATAAATCCAATTATTCCTTTAATTATTAACAAAAATAAGTTACCAATTATCCCTAACATACTTGCTAATTTAACACTTTTAAATCTTTCCATTTATATCACCCTAATACTATAAATTATTTAAGTAATTAAAATTATAACACAAAAAAAGCAAATTAACTAATTTGCTTTAACAACCAGATTTTGGTGAACAACTTTTATTACTCTCAGTTACACATTTTATTAAACATTTAAATTTGTCATATGTTTCTTTTTTAATTTCTTCTGTTAACTTCATATAACCATCGGTTTGCTTATCACTTATACCACTTTCAAGTTTCTCTGCTTTTCCGTTTACTATTGCTACAACATTAGGAGCATATATTCTTTTTTCTCCTGCTAAAACTTGATTACCATCTTTGTCCATCAAAGTATAGTCTGATAATAAACCATCAAGTTTTTCAAGAAGCTTATAATAACCTTTTGTTCCTTTAATATCTGTTTTAATACTACCGTCTTCAGCCACTGATTTCATTCCTCTTATTTCTTTTACATCAACATAATATATTTTATCTAATCCTTCATCATTTGTTACATCTATTAAGGTTGTAATAACACTTCTACACCATGGGCAATCATTAAAACCAAAATATACCACAAATGTTTCTTTATTATTAATCATATCAACTATCTTATCAGCATCACTATAAACCATTGGATTATTTTTAGGAATAGTAATACTTCTAATTGTTTTTCCATCTTTTTCCCTAGTAGTTCCATTTAAACTTTCATATTCTTCTTTAAACTTTAAAGCATCGCTATTTTTATTATTATAAATAGTAATTATACTAGCTAATGCAAGTAAAGTTATAACCACTACCAAAATAACTATTATTATATTTTTCTTACTAATTTTACTTTCCTCTTTCTTTTCATTTTTTTTCATCTTTGATCACTCCTTATTTTTTTCTTTAAGATAATTATATTATACAATTTAACACAAGATAAGTAAATAAAGTTAAAGTTGAAACAAACTCAACTTGAAGTTGAGTCTATTTACAATTATCATTTAATTTTATTGGGATTTTATAAATTATAGTTTTATTATCTTTATTTATAGCTTGAAGTTCTATGTATAAATTATTATTTTCTATATTATCCTTACATATAAATGAATAATCGTTAACTTTTATTTCTATGCTATTTAAATAGTCTTTAATATTTAAATTAGAACTTATTGGGCATGAACTTATTTTTGTTTTAGTATTATTATCCTCTTCATAAAAATTACATTCTAATTTCTTATATATTTCATCATCACTACCACAAAACTCTACGTTTGAAATATATATTGATGATGTTTTTTTATTATATGCCATGCTACCAGTTATTTTAAAATCATTACAAGTAGTAGATACTTGCTTAAAGTAAAACGAAGAAGAATTTTGTTTTATTATAACCATTGTTAATATACTTATTATTAACATAAATATGATAATAATAACTATTATTTTTTTGTTATTATTCGTTTTTTTCTTAGTTCCTACTATATCTTCAAAATTAACATTATACTTATCACATATTAATTTTAATATCTCTATATCAGGAATATTCTTACCATTTTCCCATTTACTTACTGCTTGATAAGTAACACCTAGTTCTTCTGCTAATTTTTTTTGGGTTAAATTATTTTTCTTTCTTAAGTTTTTAATGAATTTGCTTACGTTTTCTGGTGTCATAATACCTACTTTCTGTCACTATATGTATCTAAAAAATCATACTTCTTTCCCTTGGTTTTATAGGCTCTCATCATGTCTAAATTAACGTTTTCAGTAGCTTTAAATATGTTATAAGGTACAAATTTACTTTTATCTTCTAATTTTTCTATAAGCTTTTTTATTTCTAACCTCTTAGAATTTTCATTATGTTCAATCGTGTTTTTCTCAGTAAAACGACATGCACAATTTAAAAATTTCAAATCATTATATTTAGCCCATGCTTTTATATCTTTTTCTCTTACTAAGTAAAGTGGTCTAATAAGTTCCATACCTTCAAAATTATCACTATGAAGTTTAGGCATCATTCCCTTTATTTCTCCTCCGTAAATTATACTTAACAAGGTAGTTTCAATAACATCATCAAAATGATGACCCAAAGCTATTTTATTACAACCAATTTCCTTAGCATATGAATACAAACATCCCCTTCTCATTCTAGCACATAAATAACAAGGTGATCCTTCATCTAACTTATAAACACTATCAAATATATCAGAATCAAACATATCTATATCTATGTTCATTTTCTTAGCATTTTCTATAATTTGCTTTTTATTTTCCTTATTATAGCCAGGATTCATAACAATGTATTTAGCTTCAAATTTTACCCTACCATGTTTTTGTAATTCTTCTATACATTTAGCTAATAAAAATGAATCTTTACCACCTGATATACAAACCGCTACTTTATCCCCTTCCTTAATAAGTTCATAGTCTCTAACAGCTTTAGTAAACTCTCTCCATATTTCTTTTCTAAATCTAACTATGATGCTTCTTTCTATTTCTTTATATTTTTCCATAAAAAATACTCCTTTTAATATAGATTAATTATATCATGTTTTTATATATAAAAAAAGCGGAGCCTTAAGGCTCCAAGGGGGTTTTGGTTGTACTTTCAACTAAATCGTAAAAGTACCTTGCGTGATATCATCACGCTATTATAAATATATATAATTTTTTTAATCTTGTCAATTACTTTTTTAATAATTTAATTTTTCTATTCAACCGTTACTGATTTAGCTAAATTTTTAGGTTTATCAATACTGCATCCTTTTAACTTAGCTAATTCATATGCTATCATTTGCAATGGAATTACCGCAAGAAGAGGTTGAAATAAACTATTTACTTTAGGCATAACTATCTTTTCATTAAATAATTCTTTATCATCTTGTAAATCATTATTAGTTATTAATATTACGTTAGCTCCTCTTGATTTAACTTCTTTTACGTTACTAATAGTTTTTGAGGCAATATCATCATCTGTTATAATTGCAACTACTGGAGTGCCTTCTTCTATTAATGAAATGGTACCATGTTTTAACTCTCCTGCTGCATATGCTTCACTATGAGTATAAGATATTTCCTTAAGTTTTAACGATCCTTCTTGAGCTAGAGCATAATCTACTTTTCTACCAATAAAGAAAATATCATTTTGAGTTTTTATCTTTTCAGCTATTTTTTTATAAACATCATTTTTATTTAATAATTCTTCAATGTACTCTGGTAATTTTTTACAGTCACTTAATATTTCTTTTATTTCTTTTTTATCAACTAGTTCTTTTTTATAAGATAAGTTAAGGGCTATTAAGGATAGCAATGCTACTTGTGCTGAATAAGCTTTAGTTGTTGCAACGGCTATTTCTTGTCCTGCTTCCGTATATAAAACCATTTTAGCTTCTCTTGAAATTGTACTTCCCTTAGCATTTACTATTCCAAGCGTATCATTACCATTTTCTTTTGCAATTTTTAAAGCTTCTAAAGTATCAGCAGTTTCCCCAGATTGTGATACTACTATTACAAGCTCATCATCTTTTAAAAATTGTTTAGTATATCTAAACTCACTTGCTGTATCAACTTGCACCTCAAGATTAGCATATTTTTCTATCATTTGTTTTCCAACTAAACCAGCATGAGTAGCACTACCGCAAGCTACTATTCTTATTTTTCCATACTTTGAAAAATCAGGCATTTTTTCTATTAAACTATCAATACCATTTGTTAAATAAGGGCTAGTAGTTTTCTTAAACACCTCCGGTTGTTCATGCATTTCTTTTAACATAAAATGTTCATATCCTTGTTTATCAATTGAATTAGCATCATACTCAAATTCTTTTACTTCATAATCTTTTTCTCTACCATCATGATATAATTTTATTTCATCTTTACTTATTTTAGCATAATCTCCATCTTCTAAAATTATATGCTTTTTAGTTTTATCAAGTATTGCAGGTACATCTGATGCAATATAATTTTCACCATCATTTACCCCTATAATTAATGGACTTTTATTTTTCAAAGTATACAAAGTTTCTTTATCATCATCACATATAATACCTAAAGCAAAAGATCCAGTTAACATTTCTTTTACCGCTCTAATAGTTTTAAGCATGTCATGTTCTTTTTTATAAACATAATCTATTAGCGCTGCTACTACTTCAGTATCAGTTTCTGATTTAAATTCATATCCCTTATTTTTTAAATCTTTTTTTAATTTATCATAATTTTCAACAATACCATTATGAACTATGGTGATTTTTCCTACTTTATGAGGATGAGCATTATCCTTGGTAGCTTTACCATGAGTAGCCCATCTGGTATGTCCTATTCCTAAGTTTGATTTTAAATCAAAATCAACATTTCCCTTAAGATTTAATATTTTTCCTTCTTTTTTTATGATTTCAACATTATCATCTTTTACAAAAGCAATTCCAGCAGAATCATATCCCCTATATTCTAATTTTTCTAAACCGTCGATTAAAACACGTACACAATTATTATTTTTGCCTACGTATCCAATTATTCCACACATATTATTTTTCTCCTTTTTTAAACATAATAAAAATAACTGTGTGAAATACCTCTCTGTTATAATTTTGATTTTATTTTTTTAAAGTATTTCTTACGATTCACAAGTCCGCTATGGCATCCGCCGAACATTTCGATAACCATAGTCCTCGTCACCTATTTAAAGGTCTGGCGCTAGAAAAAGAAGTTATCCTCCATACGCTTCTTTATCTTTGTATAATCTATTATATGAAAAAAAAAGGTGTTTGTAAACCTTTTTTAAAAATAAATTATTTTTCTATACTTTCTGTTTCATATAATTTTTTATATATTTTACTTTTTCTAAGTAATTCTTTGTGAGTTCCTTCTACCTTAATTTTTCCTTCATCTAAAAGCATTATTCTATCACAATTAACAATTGTAGATAGTCTATGTGCTATTATTAAAATAGTGTATTTTTCTTTTAAATTATCAATTGCTTTTTGTATTTTATTTTGCGTTTCGTTATCAAGTGCTGAAGTTGCTTCATCAAATAATATTATTTTTGTATTTTGAATAAAAGCTCTAGCTATTGCTAGTCGTTGTCTTTGTCCACCAGATAATATAACTCCACTTTCTCCTACTATAGTATCATATTTATCAGGTAAAGTTTCTATATAATCATCAAGACAAGCAAGTTGGCAAGCTTGTTTTATTTCTTCATCTGTTACATTTTCTTTTACCAATCTTAAATTATCTTTTATACTCATGTTAAAAATATAAGGATTTTGACTAATAATTGTAATATTACCCCTTATAGATTCTTCATCCAATTCTTTGATGTCAATTCCATCTATTTTAATCGTTCCATTTTCTATATCATACAATTTACATATAAGTGAAAATATCGTAGTTTTACCAGCACCTGATTTACCTACAAAGCCTACTGTTTCATTTTCTTTTATTTTAAACGATATATCATCTAATACCTTTTTACCATTTTTATATTCAAAATGTACGTTTTTAAACTCGAAATTACCTTTTATGCTATCAATATGTTTTTTTCCAAACTTTTCTTTTTTAAATTCTTTATTTTCTAATACAGAAAACACCCTATTACTAGATAAATTAAAGTTCTTTATTTCTGTTAATAAGTCACCTACTTTTTCCATTAAGTTAGTAAGTAATCTAGTTCTATATGAAAATATTATAATAGCAGATGAAATAGTTAATAACTTAGATTTAATTAATAAAATCATTAATATAATAAGCCCAAATTCAGCAATTACCTGTACTATATTAATTAAGCAATTAAAATCCATATCAACGTTTCTCATTTCGAATTGTCTTAATGATAATAAATTAATATTTCTTTCTATTTCATCCATAAAAGAATTTCTTGCATTAAGCATCTTTATATCTCTTACTCCCCTAATTAGTTCAGTAGAAAGTCCTGAGGTTTTTTCATTTTGCATTCTGAATTCTTTATCTTTTTGATTAAATTTTCTAACTTTTATAAGATAAATAATCGTCAAAATAATAGATACTATTAAATAATACAAAAACGCTATTTTATTAATTATAAATACCGCTACAAATATACCAATATTTGATAATAATCCTGTTAAATGTCCCATTCCCATGGTAAATATATGAGATAATTCATTGGTATCACTACCTATTCGTTGAATAAACTTACCAGTTCCATTTTTATCGATATCGGCCACTTCAATTTTAAGTATTTCATTTCCTAATCTAACTTGTACATCACGAGTTACCCCTCTAAAAAATATTTGTGTATTTCTTCTTAACAAAACTCTTATAAGTGCATTAAATATTGCTATAGAAAGTATTAATACAGAAGTCCAAAATAATTCTTCAAATATATTATTTGTTAAATACAATAATTGTTTAGAACCTAAAATAGGAAGCACAACGTTAGTAATAATAAAAACTATACAACAAAATAATTGTATGTATAAAGATTTTTTATATTTTTTTCCAAATACCATTACTTTTTTTAGATTAGCAATCGTTTCTTTCATTTTTACCACCTTCTTTTATTAATCTATTTATATTATCCAATTCCTTTTTATTCTTTGTTCTTTTATAATCTTTTAATTTTTCTATTAATCCATATACTTCTAATCTTTCATATAAATATTTAATATTATTTAGATCTTCATAATATTCTTTAAAATAATTAATAACATTTTCATAATATATTCCCACTTGAAGCATATCAGTATCTGCTGATGCCCAAAGATAAGGCTTTTTTTTACACATATTTAATATACTAAAATCCATATCTATGGGTGCAATCATACTTCTTTCAAAATCTAGTATTTTAATATCACCATTATTTATAATAATATTATCAAAATGTAAATCACCATGTATTAACCCAAAATTGTTATTTTTAAAATATATATCTATTAATTTAAATAAATTTTCTTTATCCAAATCTTTTATATCTAAGGCATTAAACTTATCTTTTAAATAAGTTTTAAAATCATATTCATCAACATTTTTATTGTGGATATCTTTTAATACTGCAACTATCTTACCGATAATTACTTTTCTTTCTTCTTCA
>CALZLL010000017.1 GCA_945788325.1 uncultured Clostridium sp. | reverse complement strand
AGGTGAAATAGAAAATTTAGATTATGATATTATAGTAAATCTATCCACATACGAAATATAATAAATATTATTAAAAACACTTACAGTTTTATTAGTAAGTGTTCTAATTTAAATATAAAATATCATATATATATTATTTACAATTTTCATAATATTCATTTAATCCTAAAAATTTATTATTCCATGGTTTTGTATAATTAGTTTTCTTTAAATTGTATGTATAAATAATTGTATTATATTTTTTAGTTTCTGTGTCTTCTAAAATATCTTTTCCAAATCCTTTTCTTCAATATTTTTCAAGCACTCTATACCAATCTAACCATATTGTTTCATCATCTATACTTTCAACATAAGTACCAGTTATTCCAATAGGATTATAACCACAAAAGACTATAAAAGAAGATTTTTCTGGTTTATTCAAATTAATTTTTCTTTGTATATTAAATGCAATATTAATGTTATTTTTATCAACTTTAACATATTTTAAATAAGGATTTTTAGATTTTATATAACCACCAAAATTATTATAACACGTAAAAAAAAGCCTACGAATAACTCGTAAGCAATTAATTATTTATAATAATATTTAGCTTTATACTCATCTGCTAACTCTTTAAAACGATTATAATGTACTATTTCTCTTTGTCTAAGCCATAATAATGGACCTGTAACATCAGGGTCATCTGATAAGTCTATTAAATGTTCATAAACAGCTCTAGCCTTTTGTTCAGCTGCTAAATCTTCTTCTAAGTCTGCAACTGGATCTCCTGTTGTAGAAATGTAAGCTGCTGTCCATGGAATTCCATTTGCATCATTTGGAAACAAAGCCAAACCATGTTCAGTGTATTGTCCTTCTAATCCGGCTTCTTTTAGTTCTTCAAAAGTAGCACCTTTTAACATTTGATATACCATCGTACATACCATCTCTACATGTGCTAATTCTTCAGTTCCTATATCATTTAATAAAGCTCTACCTTTTTCATCCGGCATAGTATATCGTTGGTTTAAGTATCTTAAAGCTGCACCAAGCTCTCCTTGAGCACCACCATACTGACTTATAATAGCTTTTGCCATTTTTAAATTTTTTCTTTTTATATTAATTGGATATTGTAATTTTTTAGAATATTTCCACATAATTTATCCCCCTACTCATTCCATGGCCAAGGTTCTTTTATCCATGTCCAAGGAGTCATACTAAGACCCTCATTATCGGATAAATCAACTGGTCCATATTTCCTTTCATAAGTATCATTAAGCATTTGTTCCTTTTTATTATACTCATTATATAATCTAATGGCATTAGAATCATTTGGATGAGTATCTAAGTATAAATTCAAATCATGAGCTGCAAAAGCCATTTCTTGTAATTTGTATAAATCACGCGTTTTTTCGTTATTTATAGATGGTCTTAGATAAGTCATGTTTTTATAAGGAATATAACTTGATATTTCCATGTTTCCTCTTAAAAAGCCTTCTTGTGGGGAAAGGAACTTACTACTATTTACCATATTTAAATTATTATTATTTTGAATTCCATTTTGAACGTTATTTAGCATATTCATTTGAGTTATATTATTTGAATTTTTAGGCATTACTGCCGGCATCATAAAAGTTCTAACAAAAACATCATCTAAGTCATAGTTTGAATAATATTCTTTAATTTTAATCACCTCTCAGCATATTATATACATCCAAGGCTTTAGTGTATGGGCCAGCAACTAAAAAAGATGACTATTCGTCATCTTCATCATATTCATCATATATGTTTCCAAGAATTTCTTCAACAGCATCTTCTAAAGTCACTACGCCAATAAACTTCTTATCTTTAATAACAATAGCCATTTGAATATGTTCTTTTTGCATGGTTGCAAAAACATCATCTATTTTTTCATCATAATTAAATTTTTTTACTTTAAATAAAAGGTTTCTTAAATTAAAGTCATCATTATCTTTTTTATACATAATATAATCTTTAACATTAAATATACCAATTATGTTATTAGTATCTCCATCATATACAGGATACCTAGTAAACTTAGTTTTTTTAAGTTTTTTAAGTAAAGTTCCAAATTTAGTATTAACGTTTATTAATTCACAATCTTCCTTAGGTGTCATTACCTTATCAACGGTTGTATCATTAAATTTGAATATATTAAATATGTATTCTTGTTCTTTTTTCTCTATTATTCCATCCCTAGTACCGGTAAGTATTATTCTTTTAATATCTTCTTCAGTAAAATCTTCTTCCTTTTCCTCTATCTTAAGAACCTTACAAATAAGGTTTGTAGAAGCTGATAAAAGCTTTATTAAAGGAAAGAATATAACTTGCATTACATTTATTAAAGAAACAGAAAAACTAGCTACTTTAAAAGGATTAGCAAGGGCTATTTTCTTTGGAACAAGTTCTCCAAACACAAGCGTAAAATATGATAAAATAACCGTTATGATAACGACTAAAAAAGCATGAGTAAAACCAGTACTAATGATTCTAAAACCAGTTTCCATTATTTTTTCAGCAAAAGTTGATGCTGCAAAAGCACTAGATAAAAAACCTGCTAATGTTATACCAACTTGAATGGTTGATAAAAAATTACTTGGGTCTTCTAATACCTTTCTTATCTTTTTAGCATTTTTCTTTCTTTTTCTTACCATCTTATCAAGTTCAAATTTTTCTATTGATAAGAATGCAAGTTCACTTGATGATAAAATACCATTTAATAAAATTAATATAACTAATAATAAAATATTTAATATCATTTCCTCTTACACCTCTAATATATATTTTACCATATTTTACATTCAAATTTAAAAGTATTTAAATTAAGTGTAAAATAATGTTATAATTCATATGGTGATATAATGTTAACAAATATAGCTCATGTAATAGGATTAATTGCACTTATATTTATGATAATTAGTTTTCAAACGAAAAAGCAAGCAAAACTATTAAAGTTTCAAATAATTTCAAGTTTGTTTTTTGCAATTCAATATTTGTTACTTAACGCAATGAGTGGTTTTTTTATATTTTTATTTACAACAATAAGAAATATAGTATTTGCAAAATATAAAGATAAAAAAGTACCTATGTTTTTAATAATAATATATTTATCAATTGTAATATTATTTTCTTATGCATCATATACTAATATATATAGTATAATTCCTGGTATTTCATCAATATTATTTACACTTGCATTATATAGCAAAAACATGAAAACAATTAGAATTATAGATGTTATTATTTGTGTTATTAATATATTATATAATTTTGACGTTAAAGCTTATACTAGTTTAATTTCTTGTATTTTAGAAATGTTGTCATCAATAATAGGAATTATAAGATTTGATATCAAAAATAAAAATTGATGTTTTTAAATTTTTTCTTGGAAGGCTATTGACAATAAGCAAAAAATAAGTATAATTAAAAATGCCTACTTGATGCAGGTGTAGTTTAATGGTAGAACCACAGCCTTCCAAGCTGTATACGGGAGTTCGATTCTCCTCACCTGCTCCATATAAAAAGTAAACAGACTCATATTGAGCCTGTTTTTTATATTTTACTCTCCCGTATACAGCTTAGGGATGGTGTGGTTCGTCCGTATATCCAGATTTTACCATATAACGGTTATTCATAAATTCAATTATATCATCAGCCAAGTTATACCATTTAACTTGCACACAAAAACGTCTTTTATCATATTTAGGATTATAATTTAAACATCTATCTAATGGTTGAATTGTAAGTGGCCCGAAATGAACAGCGCTAGAATAAAGATCTTTTTTAGATAAAATAACTTTAATAATATCTTCTTTTTTAATCCATATAAAATCATCATTCACTCCAAATAATATTGCATCTATCGATTTATCGCTTATATTACCTTTTAATATAAATCTATCAATGACTTTTATAAGTAAATCTTTATTATTAATCTCAGCATTAATCATATCTATTTTTTCTTGATTTTCTTTTTTATATTCTTCAGCTGACAATCTATTTATACCAGTACCATTAGTAGAACCATCTGCATAATGATATTTAAGGTATTCTATTACAACATTTCTTTTTACATGATTTTGAATTAAAAAATGAATAAAGCTAGATATTCCTTCAACATGAACGGAATTTTTTATTCCTTTTTTTATACTAATATATCTTTTTTCATTTTTAATTGAAATAATAATATCATGTTTTTTATTGGAATCATCTATTATGCAATTTATTAAATCTGAATCATTTATATTGCTAAATAAATCTTCGATAAAACTTCTATACATAGGATTAAGTTCTTTAATAGTTTTATTATCTAATTCTCTTTTAATTTCTAATTCATTTTGAAAACCATTTATACTTTTATTAAACTTTATTTTTATCACCTCCTCATATTAATTGTTAAACAAAAATTTTAAAATCCCCCTAAAAAAACAAAAAAAAGATAAATTTATTTTTTTATCTTTCTATGTAATCTCTTATAATTTTTTATATACTTATTCTAGACAATATTCAATACATCTATTAGTACATCTTGTAGCTTAATATTTCGGCATAGAATAAATAATTTTTGTATTCTATAAATAGAAATCAATTTTTTTTATTTTCATATGATACTTCGAAAGGAGATAAAATATGAATAATGAAGATAATTTTTGTGAAGGAAGCATTCTAAGGAATGCAATGGATGAAATGAAACGTCGTAAAAAATGTTGCTGTCCAAGATTCATCCCAGGACCTACCTGCCCCACTTTCAGAAGGATGTGACGCAGACTGCGAAGCTGCTGCAAGAGCATATTTGCCTGTTGGAACGCAAAGCGTGGATATTAATGCTGGTGGGCAAACAGTTGCACAAAAAGATGTATTAAAGAGTGAATATAAAATGGTTGTAATAGTTGGTAATGATAATAGTAATCCTTCCTTTGTATCATTAAATTATAAACAAATAAAAGAGGTTTTAACACCTCTTTTATTAATAACTAAATTTAATTTCTTATTAACATCCATGATCTACATCTAAATCACATGAATCACCAGAAACCTTAGCATTTATTTCATCATATATTAATTTTAAATCATTTTGCTGTTTATTAGTTAATAAATCATATGGACTTTGATTATCATCTAGCTTTACCGTATCAGCATGGTATCCTACAATTTCACCATCTTTAACACCAACTACAAGTGGTACGTATATTCTTTTTTCTCCGGTATTAATTGTGTTACCACTTTCATCTTCTATTTCATAATTATCTAAAATAGAATCTAAAATAGTTAACATCTTTTTATATTCTTTCGTTCCTTCTTCAGTTTTAACTGCCTTACCATCTTTTACTTCATATTTATCTCTTTGATCTGTCATATCTAAATATAATATTTCATTTGCATTAACGTACTGTAAAACGTTTATTGCGTTACGACACCAAGGACATTCTTTAAAACCTAAATAAATTAATCCAGTTCCGCTTTTTAAAGTTTCTAAAACTTTTTTAGCACTTGAGTATCTAAAGTTGTTATTTTCTTTTAAAGTCACCTTAGGATAAATATTACCATTAGACGCTTGTTTATCATTTAATGATTCATATTCTTCTTTTATTTTTATAGCATCAGTTACTTTATTTTCTTTAGTTTTATCATCTTTTTTATTAGTATAAATAAATCCCACTAATATTCCTATTACTAATATAATTATTAAAATATATAATATAATTTTCTTTTTATTCATTTTAACACCAACTTCCATAATCTAATTATACCAAAATATGTTATATTTATATAGTATAATTTTTTTAGGAGAATTAGTTATGACAAAAAAAGTAAATCATGAATTAGAACCATATTATAATAAAGATTCAAAAATATTAATATTAGGAAGTATACCATCTGTTAAATCAAGAGAATTAGGTTTTTATTACATGCATCCTCAAAATAGATTTTGGAAGACTTTATCAAGGGTTTATGAAGAAAATATACCTATTACCATTGATGATAAGAAAAAGTTTTTAAAACGCCATAAAATAGCTTTATGGGATACCATTAAATCATGTCATATAAAAGGTTCTAGTGATAGTTCAATAACCAACGTAAAGGTAAATGACATAAATAAAATATTAAAAAAGACAGATGTAGAAAAAATATTTACAACGGGTAGAAAGTCTTTTGATTTATATAATAAATATTGTCTTGCTAAAACAAAAAAGGAAGCTAAATACCTTCCTTCTACCTCTCCTTTATATTGTCCTAAAGGAATTGATGATAAATTATATAACGAGTATAAAATAATAAAAGAAATAACAAAGTAAATTATTTAAAGATATAAAATCCAAAAACAAATCCGCATACCGCTCCTATTAAGTGACCAATATGAGAAATATCATCTTTTTTAAAAATACCAGATATTATCTCGTTTACAACATAAAATATACATATTAAAATAAGCGTTACCGGAATCTTACCAGTAGTAATATTAACAAACGATGAAAGGATAATAAGCATAAATACTATACCACTTGCACCTAGTATTCTTTTTTTACTAAACAAAGTATTTAATATACCTGTTATAACCGCGGTTGATAATATCATTATAATTAGGTTAATACTTCCATACTTTTCTTCTATCATTGGCCCAATTAGTAAAATGTATAAAAAATTATTCATAAAGTGACTCCAAGAAGCATGCCCAAATATATGGGTTATTAATCTTAAATAAGTAAGTGGATTAAAAATGCTACTTCGATATGAAGAAAATAATAATATATTACTTTTACCCTTCGTTAGATAGTTTAATATAAGTGCAAATAAAGATATAAAAAAGAATGATAATATAATAACTGAATTATAACTTAAATAATTTATTACTTGCATAAAACACCTCTACTATTTTAATTATACTACAAAATTAAAACGATTGATTATTAAATAGAATTGTGCTATTATGTATGTAGATGAGGGAAACTTCATAAAATAAAAGGGAACGTTCATATTATTTGAATGTCAGCCCAATATAAGTTGGTTTTGACACTAGTTATTCAACTGGTGTCATTTTTTATTACTATTATTATTGCTAATAAGAGTGATAAAATTATGGTTATATACCTAAACAAAGATTCTTTTTTGCAATCTTACTACCTCCTATTCCTTTTAGGTTTAGAAGGCTGACACCCAATATATATAAACGTTCCAACCACATAATAACATAAATATTTTCATTAACAAAATATAATTCTGCACTATAAATGCTTACAATTTTATAATATTTGTAAGGCAATTTAAATAATTTAATAAACATATATATGACTAAAACTTAATATCTGTAGCTTTTTCATAAAATTTAAAAAAGTTAATTATAATAATTAACTTCTTTTACTTTTAAGTTTTGAATAAACTATTGTTCCAATCCAAACAACGATCATTAAAACTATTGGCAAAATACATTTAACATAGTTTGTTTCATCAACTTCCATCGAATAAGCTGCAATAATAAAATTGGTTAAACCAATAAATGTTTTCTGCATTTTAGTTAATACTACTTTTATTAAATTCATAACTATATCTAAGTATGGAAAAAACAAAATACTTGTTAATATAAGCATACTACCAAGAACAACCATATATGGACCCTTTATAAAAAATGACTGAATTCCCATCGAAAACAGAAATATAAAAACTCCATTTTGTAATACTTTTTTCATCAATACACCTATTTATTTTAATATAACACCTTTTATATCATTATTTAAAGCGTTAGCAAAATTTTCAGCATTAGTTATGGAACCTACTTCTCCATAATGAATAGGTACTGAATAACTAGGTTTAATTTCATTTACAACGTTCGCTGCTTCACTATCACTCATCGTGTAAGTTCCACCAACAGGAATAAATATTATGTCACACCTAACATTTTTAAGTTCTTCAGTTACATCACTATCACCTACAACATAATATTTAGTACCATTTAAATTTAGATTATAACCAACCCAATTATATGATTTTTTATGATATGTTTTATTAATGTTATATGCTGGTATAGTTTCAAACTTTAAATCATCAATGTTATATTCTTCATTAGGATATACAACAAGTATATTTTCTTTAGAAATTCCAAGATTTATTACTTTGCTTTCTAAATCACTTGTAATAATAAATTTAGTACCATCTTTCATTACCTTTTTTATATCACTTTCTGAATAATGATCGTAATGAGAATGCGTAATAAATATATAATCAGCATCATTAGATGAAACATCTATCTTAAAAGGATCAAAATAAATAACATTATCGTCTTTTGATATTTTAATTGATGCATGATAATTAACGGTTATTCCATCCATTAAATTTTTCTCCTTTTTAGTCGTTGTAGTAATTTTTTTATTTTCTTTAGTAGTTTCTTCAACATTATTTCTATCTTCTAATTCTTTATCTATTGTAAGTTCATAAAATCCCGCTACCAACGCCGCAATTACAAAAATAATAGCGACTATTATAACAGTTGTTTTCTTATCCATTATCATCACCAGTTTCTTTTTTATATCTTTCTTTACAAGTTTCAATCAACCTTAAAGCTTCATCTTTATTATGATAACTTCCTACTTTAACTTCTATTTTTTGAAGAGTTTTATAATTCTCAAAAAAGTTTTTTATCTCATCTAATATAAACGGAGATAAATCTTCTAATTTATTTATCTCATTATATCTTGGATCAACATCTACTACCGAAATTAATTTATAATCTTCAAAACCATTATCTATTGCTTCTAAATAACCTATTACCCTTGCAGGTACAATACATCCAGGATAAGTAGGTTCGGTTCCAATAACCAATATATCAAGTGGATCTCCATCAAGTGCTAAAGTATTTTCTAAAAAGCCATATTCCGCAGGATACCCCATTGCAGAATATAAAACCCTATCCAATTTAATTTTACCTGTTACATGATCTACTTCGTATTTATTTCTAGATCTAAATGGTATTTCAACAATTGCTTCTACTACGTCTTCTCTCATATTTTTCCTCCATAATATAAAATAATTATATCACGAAAACTAATGGAATAAAATGATTTTACAAAATAAAAATAAAACTATAAAAATTAGTTTTATTTTACTTATTTCCAAATTTTTCTTCCTTTAACGTAAAATCTTTTTCTTAAAGATGAGGTTTTCTTATGCTCTTTTAAATATATTATATCCTTTATCTTATTTTCTAAAATTTCATTTTCCTCTGGACCTTCCCCATCAATATATATAGGTTCACAAGCAGCATTAAACATACTACCACCACCATTATTTAAAACATTCATGATATATGCTATATCAACATTACCACGATTACTTCTAGCACTAACTTCATATTTACCATCCGCGTTTTTTCCACAAAATATAGCAGCTTCACACACAAATTGTTCCATCAAATCAGCTGCAACAGAAACTTCATTTTTTGTATACACTTCTTCATTATCTACTGAAATAGCAAATCTCATGGTTAACCATTTAGCTTTGTTAAATAATTCATAAGACCTTTTCATACTTTCAAAATCAGGACTCAAAAACAATTTTGCTTTCGACTTATCTGCCCCATGATTTTCTACTAATTCCTTAACACAATCATGAGTAGAAGGCATAGTATTACTTTTAGTTAATTCCTTAGTATCTAAATTTATACCAATTAGTAAAAATGTATAATAATCAACATCGCTTGGAGTTATTTTATATTGTTTAAGTAACCAATACATAACCTCACTACAACTAGATATAGATTCTAATATTAATTTATTATTAACTTTAATAGTATTTTCATCAGGTTTGTGATGATCTAACACAAGAATCTTTTTAAAGTCTTCATAATTATTTTTAAATGGTGTCATGAAACCTTTACTAGTATCTAATATAATTAAAAGTGAATTATCCTGTTTATTATTTTCATAGTCATCAAGATTTATTACAACAAATTTTTCCTTTATTTTTTCAAGCATTTCATGTTCATAAAACTTTTTAGCATCATTTTCAATTCGATCTAATTCCTCTTGATCTATTACTATATATGGTGCTTTCTTTAATCGCTTACAAACTAAAGCCATAGCACCCAAAGAAGCTATAGCATCAAAATCTAAATTCTTATGACCAACTAAATAAACAGCATTACAATCCTTAACTGATTTTGTTAATATTTCCTTAAACTCTGCTATTTTCTTTTTTACTAACACACTTTGTTTTCCATCATTTTCCATAATATATTCCTCGTAATATAGTATGATAATCTTTTTTTAAAATTTGTCAATAATAAAGAATATTTTTTATTTGACAAAGAATAAATATAAATATATAATCAATATGCTATTTAGAAAGAAGCGATTAATATGAGAAGAAAAAAAGCTATTATGGTGGGAAGTATAGTATTAAGTACAATCATGTTATTAAATGGATGTAAAGCTGATGTAAGTACTAATGATGATGTTACTTTTACATACACTGATCAAGATTTAAATAACTTCGTAACAGATGAAAACTTAGATCTTTATGATTGGTACGTTATTGAAACGTCTGATGGATATAATACTGAACTTAAAATAACTAAAAAAAACACCATGAGTAAAATAACAAAAAACATATATGAATATTATTATACCGATGTAATAAAACAAGATTATAAAGTATATTCGGTTTTATATGATTATGAAAATAAAGAATTTTGGGTAGAAACAGGGCCTGACATAATTAGTGCTGTTCCGCTTACTGATTACTTAAATGAATATAATTTAAGAAAAGCAAGTTACTCAAAAGAAGAAATAAAGCAAATTCTATCAATGATAAATGATGATTACCAAAAGAAAAAAGAACTAGAAGGAAAAGGAAAAGTCTTAATAAAAGATAATTCCATGTACTAGTTCTTTTATTCATTTATAAGTGATAAAGAAACTTTTTCTTTATCTTTATATACCTCCTCAACATAACAATCAACAATATCTCCAACACTCAAAACATCAGAAGGATGTTTTATATAATCTTTGGATATTTTTGATATATGAACAAGTCCATCATTATGAAGCCCAATATCAATAAAAGCTCCAAAATCAACTACGTTTCTAACCGTTCCTTGAAGTTTCATACCTGGTTTTAAATCATCAATATTTAAAACATCACTTTTTAAAATTGGCTGTGGCATTTCATCTCTAGGATCCCTATTAGGCTTTTTTAAACTATTTATAATATCTTCTAAAGTGTAAACATCCGTCTTTAATATATCCTTATATTTATCTACGTTAATACTTTCTAATTTACTTATTAACGCGTCAGTGCCAACATCATTTAATGACATATTAATTTCATTTAATAACTTTAAAGTTACATCATAACTTTCAGGATGAATTGAGGTTTGATCAAGAATGTTATCTCCTTCAGTAATACGCAAAAATCCTATTGCCTGTTCATACGCCTTATCACTTAATAATTTCTTTTTCTTTATCTCATCCCTTGAATTTATTTTTCCATGTTCTTCTCTATAAGAAATTATTTTGTCAATGTTAGTTTTCTTAATACCAGAAACATATTTTAGTAAAGAAGAGGATGCAGTATTAATATTAACACCTACACTATTAACTGCTTTAGAAACTACAAAATCTAAACTTTCTGATAATTTTTTACCTGCTAAATCATGTTGATATAAGCCAACGCCAATTCCTTCTGGAGGTACTTTAACTAGTTCAGACAATGGATCTTGCAATCTTCTTCCAATTGATACAGCACTTCTTTTTTCTACTGCTAAATCAGGAAACTCTTCAATAGCAATTTTACTTGCGCTATAAATAGATGCCCCAGCCTCTGATATTATCACATACTTACAAGGCAAATTAAATTCCTTAATCATATCTGCACAAAAACGTTCAGACTCACGAGAAGCAGTACCATTTCCAATTGCAATAATATCAACGTTATATCTTTTTATTAAAGCAACTACTTCAAGTTTATATCTTTTTAAATTCTCATCACTTATATTATTTAAAAATGGTTTTATAACAGTACTATCCAAATACTTACCAGTCTTATCAACCACTGCTAACTTGCACCCGTTAACATATCCAGGGTCAAAAGCAAGTACTACCTTTTCTTTCAATGGTGGTGTTAACAAAAGAGCTTCTAGATTTTTTCCAAAATTATCAATTGCACTATCTATTCCTTTTTGTGTTAGATCATTTCTAATCTCCCTTTCAACAGATGGTAAAATAAGTCTTTTTAAGCTATCTAAAATTGCTTCTTTTATATACGAAGCGCAAAAACTTTCATCATTTTTAATACATTTGTTATTTAAAAATTCGATTATTTTATCTTTATTAAAATCAATGTTTACCGAAATAACATTTTCTTTTTCAGCTCGGTTAACCGCTAATACTCTATGTGGTTTTATTCTATTTATAGCTTCACTATAGTCATAATACATTTCATAAGTCTTGTTATTATCGATAGCATTCTTTTTTATTTTAGTTTCTAAAACACCATACTTATACATACTATTTCTAATGTATTTTCTATAAGAAGCATTATCACTAATCCATTCTGCTATTATATATTTAGCACCTTCTATAGCAGACTCGCAATCCTTAACAGATTCGTTAATAAACTTACTAGCCATAGAATTAATGTTACCAGTTAATGGGCATGACATAATCATTTTTGCTAATGGTTCAAGCCCGTTTTTAATCGCCTCAGTAGCTTTTGTTTTCTTTTTCTCTTTATAAGGCCTATATAAGTCTTCTACTTCAACTAATTTATTACAATTTAATATTTGACTTTTTAATTCATCTGTTAAAAGCCCCTTTTCATCAATTAACCTTATAACATCTTCTTTTCTTTTAAGTAAGTTCACCTGATACTCATATGCATCTCCAATAACCTTTATCTGTTCTTCGGTAAGACCACCAGTTTTATCTTTTCTATACCTTGCAATAAAAGGAATGGTATTACCTTCTTCTAACATATTAAGAGTTACTTTTACTTGCTTTTCAGTTACGTTTAATTCTTTACTTATATTTATAATTATATTTTCATTCATTTAATCCTCCTTATACATAATAAAAAATTAACACTGTGGTTAACTTTTATTTTTTCTTCTTAGCAATCTCATTCTTAGTATCACCAACTTACCTTTTTCATTATATTTTTTTTCTTTTTATAAATATTTTAACAACAAAGTATAAAAAGATGGCCATTATTATTGCATATATAAAACATAAAATCATTTCAATGGTACCATCAGTATACTTTGATATTACACCTGGTATTGATGATGGAATATATGAATCCACAAAATTTTTTAAACTACCACTTGGAATATATCCATCTATTACATTTAGTATTCTAAATAATACATCAATCATTCCAAATCCAAATATATATGTTTGTAACCTTTTTGCATAAACAACAACAAATACTATTAATACTGCTAAAACTATTAAATCTATATACATAAATACCTCCACATCTTAATCTAATATTATCATATAATCAAAAAAGATACAATTAGTATAATTAAAGGTTTACAGACATATTAACTATTATTATTTTATTTATTAAACAACATTAAATAACTCTTTAAAATTACTTTCATTATACATTTACTTTCTTTTATTTTTTAATTTCTTTATTAATCTTTTTATTGGTCCACCATAAACTATTCTATCTATTTTTTTATCAACTTGTTTTCTAGTAATAATATGATCATCATCCATAGGTATTCCATCTATATATAACCTATGATCTGGTTTTAATTTTTTTCCATTTTTTTGTTCAATTAATTTATGTTGTTCATCTAAATCTAGTTTTTCAAAATCACTATATGAAATACCAAGTTCTTTTTCTATTTGTTGTTTAACTGTATCACCGGGCATTTTCTTTTTTAAGCTTTCTTCTATATAGTTTTCTTTTTCTTCATCAGTATAAAACATTCCTTTTCTTTGTCTTACAGGAATGGATTTAGTAGATTGCATTAATTCTTCTTTATTTTTATCAGTTATTTTAATAGGTTTAATATCTTCAAATAATCTATCATTTAAATAACATACTCGATTTTCTTTTTTAGTTATTCCATGTTTAGTCTTATAATCAAAAGCATTTGCATCTAATAATCCTAAATTAATTCCATTTATATCTGATTTATTTCTCTCATTTTCAATACCATTATACAAATCATATACTCTATATATCTTATCAATTCCATTTACTATATCATATATTCTTGATATATCCTCACCATTAACTAGTGTATAAGTTGAATAAGGAGTAGTTGTACAATATCTAGGAGAGCTAGGATCCATAATCAATTTTCTCATGTGAGATTCAAAAGTGGTTTTCATTTTGTAAGCATTTCCTAAGGATTCTTCATCCATTATATCCATATCTTTATTAAATACATATCTTGTTGAAAAAATATCTGTAAGAGTTCTTTTTTCACTGGAATAAATAGAATAACCATATACTTTCGTTAACTTTTCAATTATACATCCACTTATTTTTTTATACTTTATAAAATCATTTACAATTACAATACTATCATCATTACTAATTTTTATAAATCTATTTTCATTTTGTAAAGTAATTATGTCATTTTCTAAATTTAATTTAAATTCAGTATTATCCAAAACAATTGTATTATTATCTTTTATAGTAAAATTGTCTGCAACATCATTTAAAACAAATTTCATCTGTTTTACTTTTTCTTCCAATTCTATCATTTCTTTTATGCTTAACATTCTTACACCACCTTAAAATTACTTTTATTATACATTAGTTTTCTTCATTTTTCAATAAAAGCCCTGACAATATAAATATATATCTTGACAATATAAATATATATCTTCTTCAATATTAGATAAATTTATATAAATGTAAGAGTTACCATTTGATGCCTAAATATAAAAGATTTTATGATATTCTGTAATACTTTTTTTATGGTTTTGAAATTATTTAATTTTTTTTAGGTACTAATGCCAAAAAGTGCTCTAATTTTTATCTTTTTTCATAATAAAAAAACAAGCTTGATATAAGCTCGTTATATTTCAAATGGTGGGCTGTTAGGGATTCGAACCCTAGACCCACTGATTAAGAGTCAGTTGCTCTACCAACTGAGCTAACAGCCCATTTGAAATTACTAATTAATTATACCACAGATATTTTTGTTTGAAAACCATTTTTAAACAAAAATATGGTGGACGCTATAGGACTCGAACCTATGACCCCCTGCTTGTAAGGCAGGTGCT
>CALZLL010000016.1 GCA_945788325.1 uncultured Clostridium sp. | reverse complement strand
AAGATGCTTTAGAAGATGGATGGAACAGAGGTAAAAAAGAAGGAATAGAAGCTGGCAAGATAGAAGGAAAAAAGCTAGGCATCAAAGAAGGCATCAAAGAAGGTAAAGCTCAAGGTATTAAAGAAGGTAAAGCTCAAGGTATTAAAGAAGGTATCGAAGAGGGTAAAAAAGAAGCTAATTTAGAAATAGCTAAAAGGATGCTAGAGAAAAACATAGATGAAGATACAATTTTAGAAATAGCTTGTATTACTTTATCTGAGTTAGAAAAACTAAAAGAAAATATGTAAAAGATAAGTTGAGGTAGAAATACCTTAACTTTTTTTATTTTGTAACAAAAAGTATAAAAATTCGACATATAAGATGAGTATTATAATGGCTAAACTTTTGAAAGGAGGAAAATAATATTATTACAAAACTACAAGTTAATTATAATGCTTTTGAAAATATAAAACGTATAGACGAATTTGGTAATGAATATTGGTATGCCAGGGAATTACAAGCAATACTTGGTTATAAAGAGTGGCGATATTTTTCGTCAGTTATTGAAAAGGCTCAGATTGCATGTTTGGGGAGTAATAATAGTATTAATTCCAATTTTGGTGTTTACACCAAAATAGTTAAAACAGGTGTTTCATCAAAATCAATAATTGATTATAAGTTAAGTAGATATGCTTGTTATTTAATAGTTCAAAATGCTAATCCAAAATTTAAATCAGTTTCATTAGGCCAAACATATTTTGCTATACAAACTAGGAAAATGGAATTATCTGAAAAAGAATATAATGAACTTTCAGAAGATGAAAAAAGATTATATAGAAGAAGACAAACAAAAGATGGAAATAAAATCCTTTATAAGATAGCTAAAGAAAAGGGTGTAAAAAACTTTGATAGATTTACAAACGCCGGATATAAAGGATTATATAATGGGGAAACTGCAAATGATATTGCAAGAAGAAAAGGTTTGAAATATAGAGAAGAAATATTAGATAATATGGGTAGTGTAGAGCTTGGTGCTAATATATTTAGAATAACTCAAACAGAAGCATTACTTGAAAAACAAGTAGAGCTTAGTGAGAAAGTTGCTACTAATACTCATTATAAAGTTGGAAAAACAGTTAGGGATACTATAAAAAGAATTGGAGGAACTATGCCAGAAGATTTACCTACTCCTAAGAAAAGTTTAAAACAATTAGATAAAAAAACTATAAATTATGACAAAACTAGCTAAATTCCGACAGTGTAGTTGCGTAGAATATTGCCTAACAATTTAAATGAAGGAGGATGATATATGAAATTATATTTAAAAGATTAAAAAAATAATATAAAAGAAAGGAATGATATTAAAATGAAAAAGAGGGTTTTGTTTGTACTTTTAACTATTATGCTTATTTTGCCATTTATAAAGGTTAAGGCAGGTTCCATGGATTCATACGTAGATTGGACGCTTGATAGAAGTGTTTTTGCACATCAATATAGAAATGGTTCTGATCACATAACCAACCTTGCTATGATGACTACTAATGGAGTTACTTCATATTGTATAGAGCCTGGTATAACCGCTGATAAGGCTTCGTACTATTCATCAACAACTAATATTTACGATACAAAATTATCAAATGTAAATACTAAAAAATTAAGCTTAATTGGTTATTATGGATATGGTTATGAAGGACATAATGCAAAAGAATATTACATGGCAGCACAAGATCTAATATGGCGTGAAGCAGGAGTAGAAAACGTATGGTGGACAGATGCTAAAGAAGGCGGAAACATTCTTAACATAGATTACTATAAAAATGAAATCTTAAGACTTGTTAATAGCTATGAAGTAGCACCTTCCTTTAATTTTAAAAAAGAATACATGGTAGGAGATGAAATAACACTTTTAGACTCTAATAATGTTTTAAATGGGTACGAAGTAGTTGGTAATGATGATGTTAAAATAGAAAATAATCAATTAAAAATAATAGTTAAAGATGCTAATAATAACTTTATATTAAGAAGAAAACAAAATGGTAAAAACACTAAATTTTATTATAAAGATGGATATCAGACGATAGGAAGTTTTGAGTTTCCTTATGATTTTCAAAAAAGTTATAACATTAATTCTTTTTATGGAAAAATAATAATAGATAAATTAGATGATGAAACTAAAAGTAAAGAAACAAGTTCTAAGGACGCTTCGCTAGAAGGTGCAACCTACGGATTATATGATAAAGATGATAATCTTATTAAAACTGATAAAACAGATGAAAATGGTATGATTACATTTGATAATTTATCTGAAAATAATTATCGTATAAAAGAAATAAGTCCAAGCGTTGGTTATACTAAATCTTTAACTACTTTTTCTACTTATCTAGGTACTAATAATAAAGAAGTAGTTTTAAAGTCTTATGAAAAAATAATTAAGAATAAAATTTATGTAACCAAGGTTTTAGATGATGAGGAAAATAAGATGTGCACCCCTGAAGAAGGTATTATTTTTCATGTTTATGATGATGAAGATAACTTTATTATGGAAGTTATAACTGATAAAGATGGAAACGTTTCTTTTGAACTACCTTATGGTAAATATATTTTAAAACAAATATCAACAAATCCAGGTATTGATAAAGTAAAAGATAGGATAATAGAAGTAAAAGAAGATGGCGCAACTCAAAACATAGCCTTGGTTAATCATCATTTGCCTGAAGAACAATTAGTAACTCATGAAGAAGAAATTCCACCTGTTTTTCCAACTATTTTACCTAATACTGGTAAAAAAGACATCATAATAATAACTTTGCTTTTATCACTAAGTATAATTGGTTATTTATATGAAAAAAAACATATTTAAAATAATCATAATATTTTTATTAATTATATTAATAAAAGAGTTGTTTTTAAACTTCTATTATTACCATAATAATAGTGTTGAAGTAAGTAGTTATTATAATAACGATTCTAGTTTTAATTATAAGTCTTATATGGTAATTAATATTCCGAAAATAAAATTAGATGCCGTTGTAAAGAAAGCTACTGATAATTTTAGTAACCTTAATAAAAACTTAGTTTATTATAAAAATAATAATTATAAAAAAGGAATAGTAATATTTGGACATTCTGGAGTAGGATATGGAACTTACTTTAATAGGTTAGATGAACTATCTATAAACGATATCGTATATTTATATAAAGATAAGTTAAAAATTAAGTATGTTGTATCAAGTATTAGCTATGTAAACGATAATGATTTAAGTGTTATTGATACTAATAAAAAAGAAATTTTAAGGTTAATTACTTGTAAAAAAAATGACAATAAAAGAAGATTAGTTGTAGAATTATCGTTAAAAAGTGTTCAAACCCTTAAAAAATAAGCTAAAAATAACATTTTTATCAATAAAACACTTGAATTATTATAGTAAAAATGGTACGCTTATATTGTAAGGAAAATAGCTTACAAATGAACATAAATATGGAGGTTTTAAATTATGTCAAAACAAGAATTAGTAGAAAAAATGGCTGAAAAAGCTGGATTAACAAAAGCTGATGCAGCTCGTGCATTAGATGCATTTACAGCATCAATTACTGAAGCTCTAAAAGCTGGAGATAAAGTTTCATTAGTAGGATTTGGTACTTTTGCAACATCTGAAAGACCAGCTAGAGAAGGACGTAATCCAAGAACTGGAGAAACAGTTAAGATTGCTGCTAGAACTGCAGTTACATTCAAAGCTGGTTCTAAATTAAAAGAAGCTGTAAACAAATAATAAAAAACCATGAAAATGGTTTTTTTCTTTGGAAAAATGTTATAATCATAGTAGGTGATTAACTTGAAAGAAAAGGCTTTGGAACTTTTAAAAATATTTAGTGAAAATGGTTATGAGGCTTATTTAGTAGGTGGCTTTGTAAGGGACTACGTACTTGGTAAAAAAAGTTTTGATATAGATATATGTACTAATGCCACACCAAGACAAGTACAAGAAATATTTAAGGGTGCAAAACTTCCTTTTGAAGGATATGGTTCGGTACATTTATCTTATAAAAACATAAATTTTGAAATAACAACATACCGAATGGATTTAGAGTATAAAGATAAAAGAAAACCATCTAAGATAGTGTATACAAATAGTTTGATAATAGATTTAAAAAGACGTGATTTTACCATGAACACTTTATGCATGGATAAGGATGGTAACGTAATAGATAAATTAGATGCGATTGATGACATTAAAAATGGTATTATAAAAACAGTTGGTAATGCTTATAAAAAAATATCTGATGATGCTTTTAGAATTTTAAGGGCAATAAGGTTTGCAACGGAATTAGATTTTAAAATAAGTGATGATTTAAAAGATGCCATATTACAAAATAGGGAATCTTTAAATAGTCTATCTTTTTATAGAAAAAAGCAAGAATTAAATAAAATATTTTCTAGTCCTAATGCTTTATTAGGAATAAATTTATTAAGAAACTATGGATTAGATGAATATTTAGATATTGATTTATCTAAAGACGTTGTTAAAACAAATGATCCAATAGGAATATGGGCTCAAATAAACCCAAGTGATAATTATCCTTTTACAAGTAATGAAAAAGACTATTTAAAGGCTATATTAGAGGTTTTAAAGGACGAAAGAATAAATGATATGGAATTATATAAATATGGTAATTACGTTTGTTATATAGCTTCTCAGATATTAAAAATAGAAAAAATAAATATTTATGAAAGATATGATATGCTTCCTATTAAGAAGATATCAGATATAAATATTAATGGAAAAGAAATAATAGATATTTTAAGTTTAAAAGATAAAAGTAAGGTTAAAATTATTCAAAATGATATTGTAAAAAAAATAATAAATAAAGAAATAAATAATGATAAAGAAGAATTAAAAAAATATATAATTGATACATATTCTAACAATATGTTATAATTCGTATTAAGGAAGGTGATTTCATGCTAAAAAAAGAACTAATGGAACAATTAAATAATGAAAACCATTATACAGTTCCTAAATATGTTTTAACTTATTCAAAAGAGTTAGGTCTAGATATGAACTCCCTTATTCTTTTAATATATTTTTTAAATAAACCAAATAAAATGATATTTGATTATAAAAAAATAATAAGTGAACTTAATTTTACAGAAAAAGAATTATTAAATGCTTTATCAACGCTTAAAGATAAAAATATTTTACTTATATTAATGGAAAAAAATGATTCTGGTATTTTAGAAGAAAAGGTAGATATAAGTTTGTTTTATGACATAATATTTTCTAATATATTGAATAATAAAGATGAAGAAAAAAACGAAAAAGATTTATATGATACTTTTGAAAAAGAATTCGGTAGAACTTTATCACCAATGGAATATGAAATAATTAATAGTTGGTTAGAACAAGGTATTAGTCATGAACTTATTTTATCAGCTTTAAAAGAAGCAGTATTTAATGGTGTTAATAATTTAAGATACGTTGATAAGATACTTTATGAGTGGAATAAAAAGGGTATAAAAAAAGTTGATGAAATCAAAGTATCTAATAAAAAAATAGAAGATGATAAAGAAGATATTTCTTATGAATATGATTGGTTAAACGAGGGCTAGAAAAGGTCCTTTTTTTATACTAAAAAAGACATCACAAGATGTCTTTATTGTGTCACGCTAGTTGTTGTTGTAGTAGTTGAAGCAACTGCTTTAACAGTAACAGTCCTACTAACAGTTTTTGTTTTACCTGAATAAGTAATTTTATATGTTAATTTATAATTACCTGGTGTACTTAAGTCTACGTTTCCAGATTCTAATGTTATTGTACATTCATCAGTAACATCAACTGAATTATAAAGTACTATTATTGGTTTATTATCATGATATTGTCTTCCTGATGTATCTTGATTAACCGTTTCATTACTTATTTTAACGTCAAAGTCTGTTGTTATTGATACTTTATGTTCCACACCTTTACTTCGGTTAGCTTTATAATTCGAATAAGCTGTATATATTACATATACTGGATTTGAATAATTAGTTGTGTGTGTGTAGGAACTAGAAGTTGTTGTTCCAACGTATATTTCGCTACCACCAGATCCATCTTTAACATATATATCATATCCTAAGTTTCCATAACTTTCATCAAAGTTAAGGTTAACCATATCTTCAGCACTAATTCCATTCCAACTTAATGTAATCGTATTACCGGATACTTTACTAGTAACCCCACTAACACTAGGAAGTGTTTCAATTTCTTCCTCACCAGTTTCTTGAGGACCAGTTCCTTTTCTAAAGTATCCTACAACTCCACCAGAAATAGCTTTCTTTAGTGGAATAGAATTTTTAACAACAGATATTTCTTCTATACTTGATGGTCTTTCAAACGTGCTTCCATCTTTATCAAATAAATTATTTGCTAAGTTATGATAGAATCTATCACGGGTTGACCATGATGCAGTAGTACTATAATGACTTTTATCTATATGATCATATCCATACCACATAGTTAATGTGTATCGAGGAGTATATCCACATACCCATAAGTCATTTATCGCTTTACTTGATAATCCATATTTTTTTCTTGTTGCTTCATCGAAGTTAGAAGTACCGGTTTTAGCAGCGGTAGCAACACCACCAATGTTAGCAGCCGATCTTGCAAGACCTTCGGTTGCAGACCAATTAAGTGAATAGTTAATTATATAAGCAGTTGAATCATACATTACCCTTGTTTTAGCACTATTTGTTTCAACAACTTCATCGGTTTCTTTATATATAAATTTCTTTATGGTATGAGGTTTAATATAATATCCTCCGTTAGAGAAAGCCCCATATGCACCAGCCATTGTCATAGGGCTATTTCTTGATTCGCCTTCTTTAGTAGAACCAGTAAATGAACCAATACTATGAGCTTCATGGATTTTTCCGTTTTCAACTTCTGGAGTTATTCCTAAACTAGTTACAAATTTTAAAATTTTATCATTACCTGCTTCTTTACTTACTTGTTGGAAAGTTTTTAAAGCGGTTATGTTTCTAGATAAACCAAGAGCTTGGTACATTGGAAGTCTTCCTCTGTAACCACCATCTGAGTTTGATATTCTTGTTCCATTACTATAGGTTGTTGGTGTATCATCGATGTAATTTACGGTTCCCCATCCTAAGTATTCAGCAGCTGGTCCATAATCAAATATAGGCTTAGCCGTTGATCCTATTTGTCTATTTGTCATAGTAGCATAGTTATAAGAACGCTCTGAGTTTTTGTTTCTACCTGCACCTACCGCAATAACTTCTCCAGTAGCAGATTCAGTCATAACTATACCAGACTGAACAACGTCATTTTCCCAGTTCCATGCTTCACCATTCATAACTTTATTAACAAAGTCTTGTTTGCTTTTATTCATGGCTGTATAAATTTTAAGTGGTGTAGTATATGGGTTTAAGTCATATTCATTTTCTAATTCTTCAACCACGGTATCAACATATCCCTGATACTCAGAATACGAGCTATTTACTTGGGCTGTTTTTATATATGAAGTAATAGGAACTTCTTGTGCAATTTTTCTTTCCTCGCCAGTAATATAACCATGTCTTTGCATTAGGTATAAAACTGTTTGTCTTCTTTTTTCAGCTCTTTCAGGATAATTATAAGGGTTATAATACGTTGGTGATTGGAATAATCCAGCGATAAATGATACTTCCGCTAAATTAAGATCACTAACTGATTTTCCAAAATAATTAAGTGAAGCTTGTTCTACTCCATAAGCACCATTTCCTAAATATGAGTCATTAACATAAAATTCTAAAATTTCTTTTTTTGTATATTTTCTTTCTATTTTAAATATTGAAAGGTAAATATCAGTAAATTTTCTTACGATTCCTTCAAACCCTGAAGAAACTGTAGAGGTGTAGTTATTCTTAGCAATTTGCATTGTTAGGGTAGAAGCTCCACCGCCATTTTTACCAATTAATTGATAACCACTAGCTTTTACAAACCTGGCAAGATCGAAACCATTATGCTGGAAGAACTTAGAATCTTCCGTTGCAATTATTGCATCAATTAATACTTCTGGTAAATCATCATAGGTTATTTCTGTTCTGTTTTCATTTCCCATCTTGGTAATAAGGTTGCCATCTGCATCATAAAGTTCTGACATCTGGGTAAACTTTAAGTTGTTAGGATCAAACTTTGGAGCTTTTATTATAACGTATGCAAAGAAAAGTGCCATTATTGACACGAAGGCAATAACGCAAACTAATAAAATATTAATAATCATTCTTTTTTTCTTACTAACTAATTTTTTTCCTGTTTTTTGACTACTACTTTTTTTATTCATTACTTTCTTTTTTACGTCATTAGTTTTCTTTTTTATGTTATTAGCTATTCTTTTGCTAGCATTATTTCTTTTTTTCATCATAATTATTACCTCCAAAATATAATTTATTAATAACCTCAATATAGTCTATTCTTGGGTTATATTTCATTTTAATAATTGTACCATAGTTTTTAAAGAAATCTATTGGAATTGACTTTCTTTCGTAATTTTTAATAAATTGTTCGAGCGCTTCGGTACTTAAAAAATAAGTTTCATTAAGCGCTGTAAACCTTACTATTAAAAACGATATAGCACCTTTATTTTTAACATTTATTAAATGCTTTATCTGGTGAGCATGAATATTTGATAGTGAAAAAGAAGTTTTACTCTTTGTTTCTTTAGCTTCAAAGTCAATGTATTTACCATTATATATACCATTATAATCGGTTGTTGATGGTGTTTCAAAATAAGCTTCTTTAATCAATCCCTTTTTATAATCAACGTTTACTAATTTTATTGGGGTAGGCTTTTTATATATGTATGCTACATCTTTTATTCTATAGTATTCGTTTGATAAATTTATGTCGTATTCAAGGCCCATTCCGCGGTTTGCGTAAGTGCTTAAATTATTATTTTTATTATTAGCAAAATATTTGCTTTGAATCATTTTATCACCTTTAATAATTATACTACAAATATTTAATAATTTTATATAAAAAATGAAAAGAATTGTCGAAAATATAAAACTTTATTTCAGGTTATGTTATTATCCTTAAAAAGGAGCTTATCATGAAAGATTATAGTTTAATGTTTGTATTAATAGATGATTTAATTGATGAAGTTACAAATTTGGAAGAAAACTTAATTATAATACATAAAATTAATTAGGTGATGATGATTGGAAGAAATAAAAAATCTATATAACTTATTTCCACACATACTATGCGTATGGATAGTTTTAAATATTTTAGGAAACATGATAAAAATGACGTTTAATATTCCTGGTAAATACATAGTATGGATATTATTACCAGTAAGTATAATTATTAACTTTGTATTTTTTGGTATTAGTTTTGAAAGTTTTTTTATTGGTTTTGTAACCTTTAGCTTTTCGGTATCTTCTTATGATTTAATAAAATATTTTGGCGAGATAAGAAAAAAATAGTATACGTTAAGTAACCTGTAAATTGACAAACATCTAAAAACTTGAGATAATGTATAAAGCAGAGGTGGTAAATAATGTTTAACGGAAGAATTGCTTTAACGCCGCAAGATATTTTTGATAAAGATTTTAAGATTGATACTAGGGGTTATCGTCTTCAAGAGGTTGATAAATACCTTGATCAAATAATAAAAGATTATGTTGAGTTTGTTAACATAATAAAAGAACTTAGAAACGAAAATAAAGAACTTGCAAGGGAAAATCTTGACTTAAAGCATGAACTTAGAGATTTAAGAGCTAACATAGACATAGTTAAGAAAAGCGAAAAAGAAATTACTAACGTAGATATTTTAAGACGTTTATCACAACTGGAAAAATATATTTATGATAAAGACGAATAATTATTTTTACGTAAACGCTGCCTTTAATTAGGTAGAGGAAAGTCCACGCTCACACGGTTCTGTGATAGACCGTAGTGTTCATGCAAAGGGAACAAATAACCTTTGGTAGGAGTAATCCTAACGGCGCCGAATAAGTCTAAGTCTTTGATAAGACTTTATTAGGCATAAAGTGCCATAGTGACGATTTTACTTGGAAACGAGTAAGGTGGAACGGGTAAACCCCATGAGTGAGAAACCCAAATTTGGTAGGGGAACCCATATGAAGGAAACGAACGGATTATGGGATGCTTTAATGCATAGATAAATGTTTACGACCAGTTAATCTGGTACAGAACGTGGCTTATTAAAATAATTATTTATAAAAAAGGAGTGGACTTATTTTGAAAGAAATAGGTGAAGAGTTAAAAGCTGCTAGAGAAAGTCATGGAGTTAGTATTGAAGAAGCGGCTGAAGACCTTAACTTAAGAGCTTCTCAAATAGAGAATATAGAAGCTGGTAATTTAAAGGTTTTTAAAGACGTTTTTTATTTAAAATCTTTTATTCGTGGGTATGCTAAGTACCTAGGATTAGACGAAGAAAAAATAATGGATGATTTTAATGAATACTTCTTTGAGGCAACTTCTAAAATTCCAATAGCAGAAATAGAAAAAGCTAGCAAAGAAAAAGAAAAGGAAAAAGCTGGAGAACAAAAGGTTGCATCACCATATACGATGGATGAAAAGCCAAAGTCTAAGGTGGTTCCAGTAATAGTTACTTTAATTATATTGTTACTTGTTTTTTTGATAGGTTACTTAGTATATACCGAGTATATTAATCCAGAAGAAGAAATAAATAACGTTATAACATATTTAGAAAATTAAGGGGTGATAACATGAATTTGGCTAATAAAATAACAATGATAAGAATATTTTTAACGGTTTTATTAATCGTTTTATTACTTTTTCCATTTTACATGGTAAACTTAGAGTTCCCAAAGATTTTAATCGGAACCATATCAGTTGATGTTAAATATTTTATAGCAGCTGGTATATTTGCAATTGCTTCAATTACTGATGCGTTAGATGGACATATAGCAAGAAGTCGTAACATGGTAACTGATTTTGGAAAGATGACTGATGCAATTGCCGATAAGATGCTTGTTAATTCAACTCTTATTATTTTAACTGCCCAAGGAATGGTATCACCAGTAATAACGGTAATAATCGTATTTAGAGATACAGTTGTAGATACAATAAAAATGATTGCTGGTAGCAAAGGAAAAGTAGTTGCAGCTATAAAAACTGGTAAGGTAAAAACAACGTTTTTAATGTTAGGTATAGTTCTTACGTTATGCTATAACTTACCATTTGAATTATTTAATTTGGATATAGCTAATTTCCTACTTGTTTTAGCAACTGTTTTCTCAGTTATTTCAGGAATACAATACTATCTTATGAATAAGAATATAATTTTTTCAAAAGAAGAAAAATTAGAAAATGAAGAAATAAAAGAACAAAAATAGATTTTCTGTTATAGACAAAAAAATAAATTGGTAGAAAAATCAGTGTGTAAACATTCGAACAAACGTTTGAAAAAGTACTTGATTTTTCTTTTTTTATGGATTATAATATTATTGTAATCAATGATTGGGAGGATATATAATGGCAAAAAAAGCTGAAAACGACAAGACTTTAGAACAAGTTCTTGCGGATATAGAAAAACAATTTGGTAAAGGTTCGATAATGAAGTTAGGTGAAGAAAGTCATAACGAAATAGACGTTGTTTCATCAGGTTCTCTTACACTTGATATAGCTTTAGGTGTAGGTGGTTATCCAAAGGGAAGAATAATAGAAATTTATGGCCCTGAATCATCAGGTAAAACAACATTTGCACTTCATGCGATAGCAGAAGTACAAAAAGCAGGTGGAAAAGCTGCGTTTATTGATGCAGAACACGCACTTGATCCAGTTTATGCTAAGAATCTTGGAGTAGATATCAATGATTTATTACTATCACAACCAGATACTGGTGAGCAAGCACTAGAAATTTGTGAAGCTTTAGTTAGAAGTGAAGCTATTAACATAGTTGTAATTGATTCGGTTGCAGCGTTAGTTCCGCAAGCTGAAATAGAAGGTGAAATGGGCGATAGTCACGTAGGGCTTCAAGCTAGGTTAATGAGTCAGGCATTAAGAAAATTATCTGGTACGATAAGTAAAACTAATACAATTGCAATTTTTATTAACCAATTAAGAGAAAAAGTTGGTGTGTTGTTTGGAAATCCAGAAACCACACCAGGTGGTAGAGCGCTTAAGTTTTATTCAACCATTAGACTTGATGTAAGGCGTGGAGAACAAATTAAAAATGGAGATAGCGTAATTGGTAATAAAACCAACGTTAAGATCGTTAAAAACAAAGTTGCACCACCATTTAAAACAGCTGCGCTTGAGATAATGTATGGTCAGGGTGTTTCAAGAGAAGCTGAGGTTTTAGATTTAGCATCAGATATAGGAATTATTGATAAAAGTGGTGCATGGTATGCTTACAAAGGAGAAAAAATTGGACAAGGCAAAGAAAATGCTAAACAATTTTTGAAGGATAATCCAAAAATTAAGGAAGAAATAGAAAATAAAGTTCGTGAAAGCCATGGTATATTAAAAAAAGAAGATAATAAAAAAGCTAAGTAGATTCATTTTTACTTAGTTTTTGTGTATTAGTGGGTAAATTATGTTATACTTATGATAATGGAGGAATAAAATGAAACCACAAAAGAAACCAATTCACATCAATGCAAAAATAGGTGAAATAGCACCACTTGTTATATTACCAGGAGATCCTTTAAGAGCTAAATATATTGCGGAAAACTTTTTAGATGATGCAAAAGAAGTTACATCTATTAGAAATATGTTGGGTTATACAGGAACGTATAATGGAGTAAAAGTAAGTGTTATGGCATCTGGTATGGGGATACCATCTGCGGGTATATATGTTTTTGAATTAATACATTATTATGGAGTTAAAAAAATAATTAGAATAGGAACTTGTGGAGCTTTATCAAAAGATTTAAATTTATTAGATATAGTTTTATCAAAGGGGGCTTATTCTACAACAGATTATGGAATTCAATTCTGTGGATGTGAGGATAGATTTATTGAAGCGTCAAAAACGCTTAATAAAACTATTATTGATAAAGCAAACGAATTAAATATAAATGTTTCTTTAGGCGATACTCATACAACTAGTGTATTTGGTCCATATGGTGATGCTAAAGGAATTTACAATAGAATTCCAGAAGGTATCAATCTAGTTGCCGAAGAGATGGAAGGATACGCGGTTTTATTAACATCACGTGAATTAGGTTGTGAGTCATCTGTTTTAATTAGTGTAACTGATTCACCATATATTGATGAAGTAGTTTCAAATGAAGATAGACAAAATGCTTTAAATGATATGATAAGGCTTGCATTAGAATCAATTATAAAATAAAAAGTTATCAAAAGATAACTTTTTATTTTACTAAATCATTTATTAAATTTATAAATTCTTCTTTAAGTTCACTAACTCTTTTTTCGGTAGTAGCCTCAAATCTTGTTGTTAGGTTAGGACCAGTATTACTTGCTCTAACTAATGCCCATCCATCACTAAATTTTACTCTAACACCATCTATATCTAAATATTCATAATTTTTTTCTTTACAATAATTTTTGATATTTTCTACAACATCAAATTTTTTATCATCAGAACATGAAATTTTAATTTCTGGTGTATTAAATAATTTTTGATAATCTTTTGTAAGCTCACTTAACTTTTTATCTTCTTTACATAATATTTCTTGTAATCTTAAACCAGCATAAATTCCATCATCATATCCATAATGTTTGTCATTAAAAAATACATGTCCAGAATATTCTCCACCAAAAATAGCGGGATATTCATTTACAAACGTTTCTATATAGGCGCTACCATTACATACCATAACAGAATTTCCACCTTGTCTTTTAATAGCATCTTCTAGTGCCATAGAACATTTTACATCAATTATAATATTCTTATTATCATTATTTTTTATAATATCTTTAGAATAAATACTCATTAATTTATCAGTTTCTAAAACATTGCCATTATTATCTACAATACCAACGCGATCGCAATCACCATCATAAGCAATACCTAAATCAGAATTTGTAGCTTTAACCATATTACATAAATCTATTAAATTTTCAAAAACATTAGGATCTGGATGATGGTTAGGAAAATTAGGATCACTTTCAGAATATAAATAAATAACGTCACAATTAAAGTTTTTATATACATCACGAATTATAGTAGATGCTGTTCCATTACCACAATCAATAACAACTTTTAATCGTTTTTTATCTAAGTTAATTTTATATATAAGGTCTTCTATGTATAATTCTTTTATATTATAATTTTTAATATTTCCTTTAACATCACTTATTTCTTTTTTATTTGCTTTAACTAAATCATAAAAATGGTTTAATTTTTTTGTTTCTAGATGTAAACATTTATCCCCGAAAACTTTAAATCCATTATCGTTTTTAGGATTATGACTAGCTGTTATCATTATTCCGTATGGATTACTTAATTTATGGCAAGCAAAATTAAGCATAGGAGTTGTTACTACGCCTAAATTTATAACGTTAATTCCGCTTTCGATTAATCCGTATATTAATGAATCGGATAATTTTTCACCACCAATTCTATTATCTCTTCCAACAATACAACTATCTATATTATTTTCTTTTAGAAATTTAGCATATGCAAAACCAACTTGCTTTGCTACATTTTCATTTATTTGTTCTGGATAAATACCTCTAATATCCCATTTTCTTAGTATCGATGTATCTAAACTCATTTTATCCTCCTTTATTATATATAATTATATCATTTTTGAAACCATGATTAAACCTAAAAAAAATTAAACGTATAGTTGATTGTATATAAAAATAGCAGTTTATGGTATAATCATCTTAGGTGATAACATGGATATAGAAAAAAGAATGGATGAGTTAATAGAAAAAATTAATAAGGCAAGCTACGAATATTACGTTAATGATAACCCAACCATTACTGACCAAGAATATGATGATTATTATAATGAATTATTAAAACTTGAAAGTAAGTATCCAAATTTAAAAAGAACGGATTCTCCTACTTTAAGGGTTGGGGGACAAGTAGTAGATAAGTTTGAAAAAGTAGCTCACGATATTCCTATGCTTTCTTTTGATGATATATTTAATGAAGATGAAATAGTATTATTTGATGAAAGAATAAGAAAGACATGTCCAAATGCATGTTATACACTAGAACCTAAAATGGATGGGTTATCAGGTTCATTATTGTATGAAAAAGGTGTTTTAGTAAGAGCGGCTACCCGTGGTGATGGCGTTATAGGTGAGAATATTACCCACAACGTTAAGACAATAAAATCTGTTCCATTAAAACTTAATAAACCAATTGATATAGAGGTTCGTGGTGAAATATACATGAGTA
>CALZLL010000015.1 GCA_945788325.1 uncultured Clostridium sp. | reverse complement strand
CTTCATATATCATGTTTTTTATTTCTGTTTTAGTTTCTAATTCATACATATAACACCACCTCATATGTATTATTAGACATAATATATATAATCCCCCTAAAAATTAAAAAAAACATTCTATTATTTAGAATGTTCTACTTCTTTATATATTTTTTCTAGTTTTTTACCTACTGTTTTTATGCTTCTTTTTTTTGCTATTTCATATGCATTATCTGTTAAACTTGGTAATTTACCATCAAAGAATAATTTTATTTTATTTTCAAAATCATCTACTAGTCTTGCTTTATACACATTTTTACCATCTATAAGCCAATCTTCAAATATAGGAATATCTCTTATTATTGCATTACATTTACATGCACATGCTTCTATTATTGGAATTCCTTCTGTTTCTTCTAAAGTTGGAAATAAAAATAAGTCTCCACCACTCATAGCAGCTTTAATCATTTCTTGATCTACGTATCCTGCAAAAATTAAGTTATCTAACTTTGTATGAACCGCTTTTTTTACTGGCTTAGTGGCCGCTAATAAAGGGCTATAACCAAACCATATAAATTTATATTCAGGTAATCTTCTAGCTAATTCTACAAAGTCTACTATACCTTTTCTTTCAATATATAGTCCTATACCAAAAATAACCTTATCATCTTTGGTATAACCATATTTTTTTCTAAATTCTTCTCCTAGTTTTTCATCTTTTTTAAAAAAATCTAATTCTATACCATTTGACACATCATAAATTTTTTTATTTTCTAATCCTTTATATCCTTGTAATAATTTTTTTGAATAAATTGTTGGAGTAACTATTACATCTCCTAAAGAATAACACTTTATTAACCACTTTTTAAATAGCTTTGAAGTTTGCTTTGCAAAAATAAATCCATTTTTATAATCTTCTTCAGTAGAATGTGCATGATAAACTATTTTCTTACCATTTTTCTTTGCTTTTTTAGCTAAAAAGTATGATTTTGGAAAATAAGTATTTATGTGTAATATATCATAGTCTTCTTTTGAATTAGTTGTATATTTAATACCAACAGAATCTAGTGCTTTCATTTGATGTTTTATAGCTTTTCCTAATCCGGATTTTCCAACCATATGTTCATTTTCAGTATATAAAAGGACTTTCAAGTTACTCACTTCCTACGTTTAATTTTTTTCATTTTTTGACATATAAAAATTTATTGTTCTTTCTAGTGGATCTGTTTCATCTTCTTCATCGTTTTTAACATCTTCAAAAACAAGATCTTCCAAATCTTTATTTCTCTTATCTAATTTATTATATTCATCCTTGATAGATATAATATCATTTAAACTTTTTGAAATATATTCTATACTATTTTCTAACTTTTTAATCTTTTCTTTTTTCTCTTTTTTATTTGAAGAGAAGAATCTTATTTTTATACTGTTTTTTTCAATTATTAAATTACTTATTATATTTTCTAAATCACTTATTATTAAATCTATTTTACTTATGTCACTTTCTAACTTATCATTTAAAATAGTTCCGTTAATAGCTAGTTTTTTAGTTATTTCATTAACTATATTAATTACTTTATTAGCTAATAATTTCATATCTTTTTTTAAAACTTTTTTTAAGGCATCATTAAAATTTTTATTAGTTTTTATATCTTTATCAAAATCTATGATATCATTTTTTTTAACGTTAAAAACATCAACTGTTTTACCATCTAAACTATAAAATTTTATTTTTACGCTATTTTCATCCATAAGAAAATCCTCCATATCATATATATAAATAATATCATAAAAAGAAAAGATTGTACATAAGTACAATCTTAATAAGTTTTATTATACCAATTTTTACTCTTTCCATAATTACTATCATGGTATTCTTTTAATGCATCATACATGTTTCTTAGCTCATAATATCTTATTGCATCATTTAAATCATTAATTTCAAAATTTATTATATCTTCTCTTAAATTACTATCCATAACATATTCTAAAGCTTTTATTAGATTTAAATTAAGAGCTACTCCATCATCATGATTTTCTTTTAAATCTTTCAAAGATTCATCAAATTTTGTTTTATTTGTTAAGTCTTCTTTTAAATAATTATAAGCATTTGTTATTATTTCAAGATCACCATTAGATTTTATGGAAGCATAATATGCTTTATCTAATTCTTCAAAGGTATAATCTTTTTTTAAACCTAAAATTTTTAAACTAATATTAAACATAATTTCCCCCTTAATAAACGGGTGTTATATTATCATATTTAATTATAATTGTCAAATCACTTGCTTTTTTTACTAGGTTTTGATTTTTTCTTTATTGTTGGTATACTTATATGTATTTTTGCTTTATCTGTTAATATATCAGTTGTTAAAATAACCCAAGTAATAAGTAATACTAGAATAATATATATAATAATACCTAATTTTTTATCTTTTAAAACATAAAGAACAGATGCTAAAGAAAACAAAATACTTACTGCGTATATTATCAAAACCGTCGTTCTTTGTGAAAATTTCTTATTTAAAAGTTGATGATGAAGATGCTGCTTATCAGCTTCATATATTGGTTTATGATGAATAATTCTTCTTAATATTGCAAACAGTGTATCAAGAATTGGTATTGCAAGAATTAACATAGGAACAACTAAAGAAGTTAAAGTTACCGCCTTAAATCCTAATAAACATACAACTGCTATCATAAAGCCAAGAAACATAGAACCTATTTCACCCATGAATATTTTGGCAGGATTAAAATTAAATATTAAAAATCCCAAGCAAGTTCCTATCATTATAAATGCTATTGTTATTTCTAAACTACCTATGTTATGCATTATGAATGCTAATACACCGATAGTTGCAAAAAATATGGTTGAAATACCAGCACATAACCCATCTAATCCATCGATAAAGTTTATGCAATTCATTAATGCTATAATAAAAATTATGGTAATTGGATATGCTAACCATCCAAAATCAAAGTAAAAACCAAATGCTGATATATCATTTAATAATATTTTTCCATAAAAAACAATTATACATGCTGCTACTACTTGGCCCACTAACTTTTCTCTTGCCCTTAGTGGTTTTATTACATCCAAAATACCTGTTATAATAACAATAAAACTTGCTATTAAAATAGCTAACATTTGGGTATTTTGAGGAGCAAAAAGCATATATCCAAACAAAAATCCTAAATACAACATAAGTCCGCCCATAACTGGCATTGGTTTTTTATGAACCTTTCTTTCGTTTGGATAATCAAGCGCTCCAACATGATAACAAATCCATTTTACCATTGGGAATAAAGCTGCAGTAAAAATCATTACCGACATAACTATTTTTAATACTTCTATTATTTTATCTTGCATCGTAAATCACCACTACTATAATTTTATCATAAAAACTAAAAACAACCAAATATTATTTAGTTGTTTTATTATTAAATCCACTTTTCTTTTTTATTATATAATTTGGCCTTCCAAGTATATTACTATATATTCTAGATATGTATAAAGACATAATACCAAGAGATAACATTATGGTTGATACAAAAAGTATTATTGTTCTATTAGCTAAATTACCCATTAGTAGAAAATTGATTAATCCTACCATAAATACTAATATTCCAAGGATAAATATAAACTTTATAGGTTTAGTTGAAAAAGAAACAATACCACCTAAAGAATATTTAATTAATTTAATAATTGACCACTTAGATGTCCCATGAAGTCTTTTTTCAGGAGTATACGGAACATATATAGTATTGAATCCTATCCATGAGAATATTCCTTTTAAAAACCTTGTTTTTTCAGGTAATGAAATTATTGCATCTTTAACACTTGATGTAAATACTCTAAAATCACTAGCACCTGGTAATAATTTAACATCTGATATTCTATTATTAACTTTATAAAATATTGATATTAACGTTCTTTTTAAAGAACCTTCATTTCTTCTATTTGCTTTATATGCACAAACAACATCATACTCGGTATTATCAACTAGTTTTTTATACATTTGAACTAACATATCAGGTGTATGCTGTAAATCCGCATCCATAATTGCTACGTATTCTCCTGTTGCATGTTCTAAGCCTGCTAGCATAGCAGATTCTTTTCCAAAATTTCTAGAAAATCTAATTCCTCTTACATTTTTATCACTAGTTATAATTTCTTCTATTTCTAAATAAGTATCATCATAACTACCATCATCAATAAATATAATTTCATATGTTATTTTTTCTTTTTTTAACATTTTTGTTAATTGCTCATAAAAATCTTTTATACTAGCTTTTTCATTATAGCTAGGAACAACTACCGATAATTTCATAATTCTAACCTACTTTCTTTTATTAATCAACTTAATCCATTTTTCTAAAACTACTTCACCACTATATTCTTTTGACTTACTTCTAGCTTCTTTACCTAGTTTCTTACGTAATTTATCATCGCTTATTAATTCATCTATTTTATCAATCATTTCTTCTTCATTTCTATTTTCTATTAAGTATCCGTCTTTACCATTATCTATTATTTCATTTGCACCTTGTGCAGAAGTATATGATAAACAAGGAATTCCATGACTCATCGCTTCTATTAAAACAAGTCCAAAACTTTCAGTATGGGATGTCATTATGTATATTGAACTATCCATTAAAACGTCATTTATATAGTCTTTATTTTGATATCCATGAAAAACCACTTTATCACCTAATTTTAATTCATCTGCAAGTTCTAATAAACTATTTTTTTCCATGCCATCCCCAATTATATTAAGTTTCCATTCAGGATTCTTAACACTTACTTTTTTAAATAATCTTAATAAATCATCAAAACCTTTTTCTTTTGATAGTCTACCTATTGATATTAAATTTTTAGATTCTAATTTAGATAACTTACTTGGCATTTTATCCAAGCAATTTGGAATGTAAAAAACCTTTTCACCTAAATACTTCTTATAAAACTCTGATAGTTCTTTTGATACTGGAACAAAGTAATTTATATTCTTGCATGAAGAAACAAGTGATTTAATATATTTGTTATTATTATTATGATGATTATGTTCCCAAGCTATTTTCTTAATATCTTTTTTAACAAATATAGAAACTAGTTTATTGTGAATCGTTCTTGTTGATATTATTACGTCCGTATTAAGTTTTCTTAAAACATTAGCAGTTTTAACATATTTAACCCAACCTGTTTTTAAGCTTGCACCTATTCCCTTAAAAAACATGTTAAAATTCTTTTTCTTTAAGTAGTAAATCATTTCTTTTTTATTAGGTTTTATGTTTGAAATATAGTTTACTTTTATTCTTTCATCAAGTTCAAAAACTGGTTCATTATACAAACGATAAACTGATAATATTTCTACATCATATTTTTCGCATAATAAATTTGCAAGACTTGCTATTGCATTTTCTATTCCACCATATCCTAAATGTAATGCAAGGATTGTTATTTTTTTCATATTTATCACCATATTAATTATACTAAAGTAATTATAAATCGTCAAAAAATAAGAAAAAGAGTGTAAAGTAAAAGCACTTGTTAGTGCTTATTATAATTCTTCTATATATTTTTTAATTTGTTTTTTAAAGTTTTCAGTATTTGATTCATATTTTACTGGTTTAAAAGTTTTAATCTTATCTAAAGTTTTAGATAAATTTTTAGTATCATATAATGGTAATACGTAATCTTTCATAGCAAACTCTTTAGTTATTTGCATTTGATGATCATTGGTATGTTCACCATACTTTTTAAGTCTAGGTACAACAATAACTTTTTTATCTTTTTGCAAGCATTCTGTTATTGTTCCTACCCCCGCATGAGTTATTACTATTCTTGCATCTTCAATTAACTTTTCTATTTCTTCTTTGGATTTAAAGTCAAAAGTGTTGATGTTTTTATCTTGAAAAGTAGTACAACCTATTTGTGCTATTACTTTATCTTTTATTATTTTATCTTTTTTAGCTTTTGATATAGCATCTAAAAGTCTATTAAAAGGCTTATCTTGAGTTCCTAGTAGTACTAATATCATTAGAATATCCAACCTCCATAAACTGCTTTAGGATAAAGCTTAAGCATTGAATGCCATTGTACGATAAATTTATCCGCGATAGGATAAACAAGTCTTCCTGTCAAAGTTTTCGTTTCTATGTTTGCAAAAGACTCTATGTATATAACTTTTTTCCTAAATATTTTAGCTATGTAACACATTGCAACAGCAGTATGCGCTCCAGTTGTAACAACAACATCTGGTTTAAATTTTAAAAACAAGATTAAACTTTTAATGACGTTATATGGAATAACAAATATATATTTTAACATATGATCTTTATTACCAGTAAGCAGATAATCTATCTTACTTTTATATTTTGATTTAAGTGTAATCGTTGACTTATGTTTTTCAGTTACAATCTTGTAGTCATATTCTTTAAAAATACTTTTAAGTTGCATCATTTCGGTTAAATGACCACCCATACTTGATATAAACATTACCTTTTTCATACTTCTATCTCCTATTTAACATTATAACATATATCATTTATTATTTATAGTATTATAAAATGAATAAGTAGATAATAATACATCCATATCACTTACATATTCTAATATAAACTTATCATTCTCCTTTGATATTAGTATTGCAATAGTTTTGTTGTGAAAATCTTTTTTCATTGTTTTATCTACTATCTCACGGTATAAAAGTAATTGATGAATATCCTTATATTTTGATTTATCCAATTTTAATTCTACTATTACAAAAGAAAATCCTGTTCCTAACTCTAAAAAGAAATGTTCTAATTCTTTTAATATATATTTTTTTAGTACTTTTTCACTTATTTTTTCATTAGTATCTACGTTTATTATTATTGGGTCATGAAGCATATCTTTTACGGAGAGTTCTTTTTCATAATTATCATTAATCAACTTAATGTTTTTCTTATTTGCATACGATAACCTATCAAATGATTTAGACTTGATCTCATTAATTAAACCTCTTACTGATAAGTTATTTTGAACACATCTGTTTATATAATAATTTCTTTCGTTTTCATTATCGAATTTTAGAAGATAGCGCCAGTGAGTCCATGATAGATTAAATAGTTGGCTCACTGAGCCAACTTTTCGAAATATAGTATATAATTTTCTCATTCTTGATAAATTTGTATAATCATAACCATTACCATATTCTTTGGATAATATTTTAGACCACTTTTTTAATAGTCCTTCTCCATATTTTGCCCTTTTTTCTTTTCCTTGTGCTTCTACTAATAATTTTCCTATCTCGTAGTAAGTCTTAATCGTTTCGTTATTTGACTGTAACCGTCTTACTCGTTCATTTACTTCTTGTTTTTCTATTAAGTTTTTTATTTCATTAAAGTAATTCATATAATAGTCCTTTCTAACTTCCTATTAATTTAGTGTTATTTATTTTGTAAGTTATTAAAAACAAATTAGGATCACTAACATATTCAAAAATAATATTATTATTTTTCCTTGAAATTAATATTCCTATCGTACTTTTATGAAAACTTTTTTTTAAAACTTTATCCGTAAGCATCATATATAGTTTTGTTTGCGCAACATCTTTTACACTTGAATCATTCAGTTTTAACTCACACGCAAAATATCTATTTAATTCTGTATTAAACATTAATAAATCTACATAATAATTTTTATTTTCATATGTAAGTTTATACTCACTTCCAACAAAAGAAAATCCTGTTCCTAACTCTAAAAAGAAATGTTCTAATTCTTTTAATATATATTTTTTTAGTACTTTTTCACTTATTTTTTCATTAGTATCTACGTTTATTATTATTGGATCATGAAGCATATCTTTTACGGTAAGATCTTTAGAATCACTTTCACTAATTAACTTAATGTTTTTCTTATCCGCGTAAGATAATCTATCAAACGATTTAGACTTGATCTCATTAATTAAACCTCTTACTGATAAGTTGTTTTGAATACAACGATTTATGTAATAATTTCTTTCGTTCTCATTATCAAATTTTAATATATATCTATAATGAGACCATGAAAGATTAAATTGTTGGCACGGTGTGCCAACTTTTCGGAATACAATATATAATTTTCTCATTCTTGATAGATTTGTATAATCATAGCCATTACCATATTCTTTGGATAATATTTTAGACCACTTTTTTAATAGTCCTTCTCCATATTTTGCCCTTTTTTCTTTTCCTTGTGCTTCTACTAATAATTTTCCTATCTCGTAGTAAGTCTTAATCGTTTCGTTATTTGACTGTAACCGTCTTACTCGTTCATTTACTTCTTGTTTTTCTATTAAGCTTTTTATCTCATCAAAGTAGTTCATATAATAATTCCTTCTTTCGGGTTATTTATTATATAAACTATTTTTAAAAAAATTGTAGAAAAAAAGAAACCTAGTTTGGTTTCTTAAATATCATCATCTTCAAGTGTTACTCTTTTGTATTTAGGTTTATTTTTATCTAACCTTTTTTTAGCTTCTTCTAACTCTTTTAATTTTTCTTTTCTAGATTTTTTAGGTACTACGTATTCATCTTCTTCTACCTTTTTAATAACAGGTCTTTCATCTACTTGATCAATATCATAATCATCTTCTTCATAATAACTATCATCATTATCGATACTTTTGTTTAATTTATCAATCTTTTTTTGATACTTTTTAATTTTTCTTTCTTTTGAAGTAAATAATTTATTTATTATTTTAAATAATATTATTACAACAAATAATCCTAACAATCCCGCTGCCAAATAAAATAAATATTTTATTTGCGTATCTTTTAGGTTCGATAGCTCTTCATAATATCTTTGGAAAGTACCCTCTTTTTTATCATATAGATAAAATGCTTTATTACCAGTTTCTAGGCTTTGAGCATAAACTAAGTAATAATTATTATTTTTATCATCTTTTAATTTATAACCATTTAAAGTGATGTTATTATGTTTAAACTTTGCACTAACAAATCCGTTTGGAACTTTTTCATCTACCTTATTTAATATCAATAAGTTAACTCCCGCTGTTTTAGCTTCTTTAAATGATGTATAAGTTTTTTTCTTAGCATCATAAATGAATAATGAAATGTCTCCTTCTTCATCTTTTAAAGCTACTAATGTAAGTTTAGTAAGTTCACTTTTGTAAGCTACTACCTCTTGGTTTTCTATCGTTATTTTTGTTTCAACAAAACCTACTGGAATATTTTCTACTAATCCTGATTTTCTTACTATTGTATAATTTTTACCATTAACTTTAATTTTTATGGGATCAAGTTCTTGTACCGTTAAGTTTATCACGTATGTTTTTTTCTCACCATGCTGAGCGGTAACAACTATTTCTACCTTATTAAGCCCATCTACTACGTCTATTTCTCCTGCTCCAGCAATCGATGCGGTACTATCAGCGGCCGTTGCAATTATCTTAGCTTTAGTAGTATCAACAGGTAAAGTTGCCGAATACTCGGTAACGTCTTTATTAAATGCTGGAGATAATTCTGCACCTTCAACTGATAAAGAACCTAAGTTATTATTTCTACTATAGCCTGCTTCTATTTCAGCTTGCGTTTTCATGGTGACAGTAGCTGACCCTACACTTGCTGAACACTGAGCATTAGTACTATTACTAGCTAGTGAAACGTTATTTATACTAAAAGTCGCGCTTCCTGATTTTAAAGCTTTAAACTTATAAGAACTAGTTTTGCTATCTCCTATTACTCCAACAACTTTGGTACTACCACTTACTAGTTGAACCTTTGATGGATCATAACCAAGTACATAATACCAAGAACCAACGTCAGAAGAAACAGTTGTAGTTACGCTAAAGGTACTTCCTACCACCGCACTTTTAGTAGATGATACACTTACGCTACAAGCTGCGTTAGCACTAGGTAATTTTATAAAAAATGCGAAAAGGAGAATAAATGCTCCTAATAATAATCTTTTTTGTTTAGTTTTCATCTTATCCTCCTATTGAGTTATAGTATAATCTCTTAAAATATGTTTTTTTAATAGTAATAAATCTACTACGTCTGTTTTACCATCTTTAGATATATCTGATGCCGTTTTGTTAGGAGCATTTAAAGACATATCACCTAAAATATATTTCTTTAAATATAATAAATCAACTACAGATATATTAGCATCTCCATCAATATCACCATATACAACTACTTCGTATCTTTTAGTTTTATCTATTTCTATGATATCTCCAGTTGCAAGAGCACCAGATGTCTTTGAATTCCATGAACTATTTAAAGATGCTACAATGGCTCCTTGATTACTTAGTTTTTGTCTTAAAGTACTCATGTCTTCTCCAACGTTTATTTTAGTTAAATATCCAGTTGATAATGAATACCCTGCATTTGAAACTTTTGTTTCTGGACTTACTGTTGGTTTGGAAGTATTAGTACCATTTGATGGAGTATTTTCTGTATTACCACCATTATTTTCTTCTTTTCCACCTACCATATCAGTTCTAGATACCTTATAAGCGTTAGCTGTCATAGAATTATATACAGGAATTTTAAACGTATATACATTATTTAATTTTCCATTATTCTTGTATGAATTATAAATACTTGTAGATTCAGAAGCTGGAGCCATAATATTAGTCATATATTCATATGTATATGGAGCGGTTGTTCTGTTAGATGATACGTTAAATTTTTGAAAATATAATGTATCTTTTCCTTTTTTAACGTATTTATTACTAATAAACCAAGCTCCGCCAGTTATTGCTTTTTGTCTAGAATTCCATCCTTCTTTTTTAGCATACTCTAATCCATTTATGTAATTATTAACGCCAGAATATGCTCCAATGTTATAAAAATTATAATAACCTTCATAACCTGATACGGTACCTGATGCTGCTGATGACATTGTAGTTCCCATTTCTTGTAAAGCGCGTGATGCTAAATGAGTTGAGCTTACTCCAGACTCTTTAGCAGCTTCTATAAAAGCAGCAGCATATGTTTTTGTATAACCATTTTCAGTAAAAGTACCTGACATAAAGCTATCATTTAATATTCCTTGTACTGAACTATCTTGGTTAGCATTATATACTAAACTTTCAAACATAAAGATATTTTTTTCATTTAGAAAGTTTCTTGGATCTAAATAGTATCCCACTGCATCATAGCATGGTGCATACCAAGAAGTACCATCCACTATTACACCATTTGGGTTTGCACTATCTCTATAAAATAAAGATGGGTATAAACTAGAAATTGCGCTTTGCCCTATCCTACTTTCAGCGGTTACCGATGCATTCCAGTCAAGACCAGTTTGATCAATAGTAAATGTCCAATTTGGATGCATTGCGTGTAATTTTCTTAAATATGGTTTATAACTATTTGGAAAAGCACTTATACTTTGTTCAAATGAAGCATCATCAGAGTATGAATATGTTTTTACGTCATACATGCATGCTTTTGCAACATAACCAGTATATTCTCTTGCAGCATAATCAAACTTAACTGCGTACCAATCTTGATTTCGAAGACCATTGTTATGTCCTTTTACAGTTTTTATATATTCTAATTGTTGATTTTTATAAACTTTAACATCATCGTTACCATTTTTAATAGCACTTACTAAATCACTTGGTGAAGTTCTAACCTTACAATCATATTTTGCGGTATATACATCATATGAAGCAGCTTTTACTTCTGGCATGATAACAAAACAAGATAATATAATAGCAAATATTAGAAACAAATTAATTCTTTTAGCTTGCATCATATGACCAACTCCTATTCCTTTTAATTATAACATAGAAATTAGTCTTATAAGTAATCATAAAATAGAATTATGTTTAAAAACGTAAAATTTTGTCAAAAAAATTAGAATATTCTTAAGTTTTAATAGCATTATATAAATAGATAATAAATAACACTTTTACTTGCGTTGTTTTTTGACGTATTTTGTTGTATAATTTATTGTACGTGAGGTGATATTTTGAAAAAGAAAAAAAGTAAATTAAAAAAAGTAGTATTACTTTTATTTCCACTTTTAGTTGCTTATTACATCATTAGTTGTTTCTTTGTAAATGAAATATTCTATTACAATTCATCTAAGAGTTTTATGACTTATGTTGTTTATGGAATAATAATTTTAACAGCATTATCAGTAGTAATATTTACTATAACTGGTTTTAAATGTATAAAGAAAAATAAAACTAAAAATTATGTATGGTATTTTATATTCCTAATAATTTTTATAATAGCAGAATTATTTATTAGCATAAACATTAATAAAATTAGTAATTCGTTATCAAAAATAACTAATACTGAAGCTGGTTATTCAAGTAGCATTGTGGTTCTAAAAGATTCAAATATTAAGTCAATAGATGATTTAGATGATAAAAAAATAGGAATGATTAGTGATTCTAATAACATAGAAGGATATACTCTTCCTATGGAAGTTGTTGAAAAAGAAAAAATTGATGAAAAAAACATTATAAAATATGATAATTTTATAGAAATGATAAATGACTTATATGATAGCAAAATAGATGCTATGTTTATTAGTTCTTCATACGTTTCTATGTTTGTAACAGAAGATGGATTTGAAAATATCGCGGATGAAACTAAAGTTATTTACGAGAAAAGTAAAAAAGCGATAAAAAAACAAAATACCACCGGTAAGACCTTAAATGAACCATTTACATTATTAATAATGGGTGTTGATAGTAGTTCTTCTTCTCTTAAGAAAAGTAATTCATTTAATGGTGATACATTAATGCTTATTACCTTTAATCCTAATACAATGAATGCAACCATCCTTAGTATTCCAAGGGATACAAGAGTACCTATCGCATGTACTAAATCAAAAGCTAAAAATAAGATAAACTCAACTGGGGCTTATGGTGCTGACTGCGTAATGGATACCATAACAAACTTTACTGGTATAGAAATTGATTACTGGGTAAAAGTTAATTTCCAAGGCGTTATATCACTTGTTGATGCTTTAGATGGTATTGAAGTTGACGTACCTTATGCATTTTGTGAAAGTGATTCAAAAAGAAGGTTTGGTAATAATACTATATACATAGAAAAAGGATTACAAACATTAAATGGTGAACAAGCCCTTGCCTTTGCAAGAAACCGTCATACATGGCCAGCATACTGTGGTAAAAAATATTCTAATTATACTAGTAATGACTTTATAAGAGGTCAAAATCAACAACAAATAGTAAAAGCTATGACAAATAAGTTAAAAAATATTAGAAGCTTATCTGAAGTATATGAAATTCTTGATATAGTTGGAGATAACATCGATACTAACATTGATAAAAATACAATGATTACTGGTTTTGATACATTTAAAAACATTATATTTAATTCTAAAAACATAAATAGTGATGACTTTATAGGAACCCAAAGGTTATATTTATCAGGACATGATAATATGATTAATGGTATCTATTACTTTGAGTATTATAAACAAAGTTTAGAAGAAATAGTAGAAGCTATGGAAATAAACCTAGCGTTAAAAGAACCTGAAATGGATAAAGAATTTAGTTTTTCAATAAATAGACCTTACGAAGATAAACAAATTGGAAAAGATACTTATAAGTATTAATATAAAACATACTACTTTTTTGAAATAGTATGTTTTTCTTTTGTAATAAATTTCTTTTTTTAATATAAATTATAACTTACGTGTTATAATGTTTATATACTGGAGGTAAAGTATGAAATATATTACGAAAATAAAAATGTATTTAATTGGAAACGCAGACAAAAGAACCAAGTTAATAATAAAAAAGAACTTATTTAGAAAAGTAGGAAAAAACTTCTTTTTTCAACCTAGAATTATTCCAGATGAACCTAAATTAATTAGCTTTGGTGATAACGTATCAGTTGCATCAGGAGTTACTTTTGTAACCCATGACGTTATTGATAAAGTGTTAAATAAAATGGATTATAATTTTGAATTTTATTATAATTGTGCTCCAATAGAAATCGGTAATAACGTTTTTATAGGTTGTAATGTAACAATATTACCAAATATAAAAATAGGAAATAACGTTATTATTGCGGCTGGTTCAGTAGTAACTAAAGACGTACCAAGTAATAGCGTCGTAGGAGGAAATCCTGCTAAAGTAATAAGTACCTTTGAAGAATATGTAAATAATAGAAAAATAACTAATGAAAATGGTTTATACCCAAGTAGTGATCAAGTAATAGACTATGTTTGGGAAAAATTTAATAATGAAAAAAATACTAAGTAATTTTAATAAGATATTTTTAATTTTTCTATATTTACAACCTTTTTTAGATGTAACTTCTGGTGTTTTATTACATTTTGGTTATAGCGTAACAATAAGTTCCATTGTAAGATTAACATTTATGTTTTTTTGTTGTATTTATTTATTTTTTTATGTAAAAGATAAAAAAGTTAATATATATTTATTATTACTAGGTTTATATTTTGTAATGTATACAATAACTATTTTAATAACAAAGGGAACTCCTGCTTTAACTTATGAATTAAAAAATTTACTAACTACCTATTACTTTGTTGTTTTATTATTAACATTAATAAAAGCATATAAATCAAAAAAACTTGATTTTAAAAATCTTTATATAATATATACAATTTATTTATTATTAGTATTTATTCCAAACGTACTTGGAATTGGATTTGATAGTTATTGGCATAGTAAAGAAGGCTCTGTTGGTTGGTTTTTGTCTGCTAATGTTGTTGGGAGTATATTATCTATTTTATTACCATTATTAATAATAAATATTAAAAAAATAAATATAAGTTTAATAATACTAACAATTATCAATTTATATGTGATTTTTGGAATTGGAACAAAAGTCCCAGTATTATCATTTATCATCATTGTAATAACAAATATTATATACTACATGATAAGTTTAGTAAAAAAACAACAATATAAAAAATTATCAATAATTATTTTACCAATAATTATAATAATTACACTATCTATATCAATATTTCCTAAAACTTCTTTTTACAAAAACATTGTAATACATATAAATTATCTAGAAGAAAAAGATAATGGTAATATAAGCACTCAACATATTGTTGATCACTTTATATTCTCACAAAGATTAACCTTTGAAGAGAAAACTAGAAAAGCTTATAATAAATCTAGTTTTTTAGAAAAGGTTTTTGGAATTGGATATATTGAGAATTACTCAACAGATGAAGTTAGATTAAAAACTGTTGAAATAGACTACTTTGATGTGTTCTATAGACATGGTATAATTGGTTTTATTCTATTTTTTACTCCTGTTATTTACGTAATATATAAAATAATAAAAGATATAAAAAATATTAATTATAGAAATTTAAACATAATATTATCAATCGTTTTGATTTTGTTATTAGCATTATTCCAAGGACATATATTTGTTACTCCTGCTAATAGTATATATGTATCATTAATATTAGCACTTACTTATAACAAAAAAATAAATATTTAATGTAGATTAATATTATTTACATTTATCTTGTATTTTTGTATAATTTAATTAGTGGAGACAGCTTTAACTAGTTGTTTTCCAAAGTGTTTTTTAGAAAACAAGGCTAGCTTTTAAACTAACCTTGTTTTTATTTAATAATTTATAATAGTGATTAACACT
>CALZLL010000014.1 GCA_945788325.1 uncultured Clostridium sp. | reverse complement strand
AATATAATATGGCAGTTAAATTAAGATTAAAAAGAATGGGAGCTAAAAAACAACCTTTTTATCGTATAGTAGCAGCAGATTCAAGAAGCCCAAGAGATGGTAGATTTATTGAAACAGTAGGTACTTATAATCCTTTAGTTAGTCCTGCTGAAACTAATATAGACGAAGAATTAGCAATGAAATGGTTAAGAAATGGTGCAACACCAACTGATACTGTTAGAAATATCTTCTCTAAAGCTGGTATCATGACTAAATTTGCTAATGAAAAACAAGGTAAGTAATTATGGAATTAGTAAAATTAACAGAAACAATCGTTAAGGAACTTGTTTGTGATCCTGATAGCATTACCGTTAAAGAATTTCCTAGTGAAGAAGAAAATACCATCGTGATTCAAGTTATGGTACCTGAAGATCAAATGGGAAGAGTAATTGGAAAGCAAGGTAAATTAGCTAAATCACTTAGAACCATCGTTCAAGCAAGTTCATATATAAATGATAATAAAAGAGTAAATATTAACATTGATTCATATTAAAAGAAGGCTTTTTGGCCTTCTTTTTTGTATTAGTTGATATATATTTTGTAAACAAAACATATATTTATTGTTAAAAAATTGTAATTGTATTATAATAAAAACATAAGGATGTGATGATATGAAAAAAAGAGTAATAAGTGCAATAGTTGCTCTAGCTATATTTATACCACTTGTTATAATTGGAGGTATTTGGCTTAAGATAGCAGCATGTGCTTTAGCAGTTTTAGGAATGAAAGAATTTTTGGATTTACCACATAAAAATAAAAGACCAAAGTATGTTGATGTTATAATTTATGCATTAACTATACTACTTGTTTTTATGAATGAAAAAAGGGAAGTGTATTATATATTAACACTATTAATACCAATGCTTACGGTTATTTATTGTAATGATAATAAAAAATATAATGCTGACGAGGCTTTTAAACTTATTGGTATGACTATCTTGATTGGTACTGTATTTCATGGTTTTTTAGTAATTAGAGAAAAAAGTTTGATGCTATTTATTTACTTTTTCTTAATTACAATGTTAACTGATACTTATGCCCATTTGGGTGGAAGTTTAATTGGAAAACATAAGTTTGCACCTAAGATTTCTCCTAATAAAACTTGGGAGGGAGCAATAATAGGTGGAGTATTTGGAACTCTTTGTGCAGCTACTTTTTATTATGTTGCAATAGATAGTAACGTAAGTGTTTTGTTATTACTTATTGTTACACTTCTATTATCATGTTTGGGACAACTGGGAGATTTATTTTTCTCAGCGGTTAAAAGAAATCATGATATAAAAGATTTTTCTAATATAATGCCAGGACATGGTGGCGTATTAGATAGACTAGATAGTATTATTTTTGTTATTATTGGATATATTTTATTATCAGGTATTTTTTAGGAGGCATAAATGACTTTAATATATTTTATACTAATGCTTGGAATAATTGTTTTTATACATGAGTTAGGACATTTTTTCTGGGCTAAAAAATCAGGTGTTTATTGTTATGAATTTTCACTTGGTTTTGGTCCTAAACTTTTTTCTTTCAAAAGAAAAAATGATGAGACTTTATATTGCTTACGCTTAATACCAATTGGTGGTTATGTTGCAATGGCTGGAGAGGAAGTGGATGATGATACTTCTGTTCCTAAGGATAAAAAGATGTATAACAAACCATGGTATAAAAAATTAGTTATTGTATTAGCAGGGGTTACAAATAATTTTATACTTGGCTTTTTAGTGTTATTTATAATGGCTTTATGTTATGGTTCTTACACAACTAAACCAATAATTGGAGAAGTTGTTAAAGATTCTGCGTGTGATAAAACAGGTTTAAAAAGTGGCGATAAAATCCTTAAAATAAATGGTGAGGCAACAAGAACTTGGGATGATGTTACTTTAACTCTTACTTTAGCAAATAATGAAAAAACACAAAAAATATTAGTAGAAACAAAAGATGGTAAAAAAGAATTAATAAAAGTAAAACCAAAGAAAATAAAAGATAAAGATGGTAATGTTTCTTATTCATATGGAATGGGATTGGATGGTAAAAAATACCATGGAATAAAAAATGCTTTTAGTTATGCTACTAGTAAATTTGGCTCAACGTTTAATTCTATGATTGTTACCATAAAAGCTTTAATTACTGGTAAAATAGGAGTAAGTGCTTTATCTGGCCCTGTTGGTATTTATACTATAGTTGGAGCACAAAGTAAAGCTGGACTTTCGGGACTACTTTATTTATTAGCATACTTATCAATTAACGTAGGTTTTATTAACTTAATTCCTTTTCCAGCATTTGATGGATATCGTGCCGTTATTATTTTAATCGAAAAAATTACAGGTAAGAAAGTTAATCCTAAAGTAGATGCAATAGTTAATAACATTGGTTTAATGCTTTTGTTTGCGCTTATGATATTTATAACTGTAAAAGATGTTTTGAAACTTTTCTAAGTAAAAGTTTCTTTTGTTAGAAAGGAGTAGCTATGAAAGATTTAAAAGTAATATTTATGGGGACACCAGAATTTTGTGTTCCTATACTTGAAGCCTTAATAATAAACTGTAACGTAATAGCAGTTGTTACACAGCCTGATAAAGAAGTTGGAAGAAAAAAAGAAATTGTGTTTTCCCCAATTAAAACTTTAGCTTTAAAGCATGATATAAAAATATTACAACCAGTAAAAATAAAGGAAGAATATAGTGAAATAACTAATTTGAATCCTGATATTATAATAACTTGTGCATATGGGCAAATAGTGCCAGAAATTATATTAAAAACACCTAAATATGGATGCATTAACGTTCATGCTTCACTTCTTCCTAAATTAAGAGGGGGAGCGCCTATTCATAAAGCAATAATATATGGATATAAAAAAACTGGTATTACGATAATGTACATGGATAAAGGCATGGATACAGGTGATATGATATCAAAAGTAGAAGTTGATATATTAGATACTGATACTGCAGAAACACTTCATGATAAACTTCAAAATGTTTCTGTACCGCTTTTAATGGATACTTTACCTAGTATAATAAGTGGTACAAATAAAAGAGAAAAACAAAATGATGATGAAGCAACTTACGCTTATAACGTGTCTAGAAAAGAGGAATATGTAGATTTTACTAAAACATCAAGGGAAATATTCAATCAAATAAGAGGGCTTAATTCTTGGCCTGGGGCATATGCAATTTTAAATGATAAAAACATTAAACTATGGGCTTCTAAAATTAATGATAAAACTTATGATAGCAAACCTGGAACAATAGTTAATATAGATAAAAATGGAATGGAAGTTACAACTAAAGATGGTAGTATAATTATTACTGAATTACAGGTTCCAGGGAAAAAGAAAATGAATATAAAAGATTTTATAAATGGAAATAAAAAAGAAGATTACTTAAACAAAATCTTTAAATAAAAAAGCATACTTATTTTGTTATAAGTATGCTACTTTTTTTTCATAAAACTATCACAGATTGTCTCTTTTTTACAAGCGTTACAATTATTACAGGTACAACTTATTTTAATCTCGTTTAAAGTGCAATATTTATCAGTACTATCATTATATTTACAAGACTCAACATCACACTTTATTGATTTATTATCATCGTTCATTTTATACCTCCTAGCTATATTATTTGTAATTAGTTAAAATATATTCAATATACAAAATAATGTAAAGTAATCCTTAATAAATTTACTTTATTTTACCTTTATTTGCTTTAATTTATTAACCTTTAATTACATACGTGATATAATTATTACTAGTTAAGGAGTATTTAGATGAATAGTATTTATAATTATACAAAAGAAGAGTTAGAAAACTATTTTGTTGAAATTGGAGAATCTAAGTTTAGAGCATCCCAGGTTTTTGATTGGCTTTATGTAAAAAGAGCTAAAAGCTTTGATGAGATGACTAATTTAAAAAAAGATTTAATAAAATATTTAAATGATAATTTTACGATGAAACCATTAAAATTAGTTACTGTTCAAAAAGATATAGACGTAAGAAAGTATCTTTTCGAACTTTATGATGGAAATAAAATAGAAGCGGTTTTAATGAATCATGATTATGGTAATAGTTTATGTGTATCTAGCCAAGTGGGATGTAACATGGGTTGTAAGTTTTGTGAAAGTGGTAGATTAAAAAAATTAAGAAACCTTGAAACTTTTGAATTAGTATTACAAGTATTAGCAGTAGAAGAAGAAATAAATGAAAGAATAAGTCATGTTGTTTTAATGGGTATTGGGGAACCATTTGATAATTATGATAACGTAATGAACTTTATAAACATAATAAATGATCCTAAGGGAATAAACATAGGAATAAGACATATTACTGTTTCTACTTGTGGTTTAGTAGATAAGATAAAAAAATTCACAAGCGAAAAAACGGGAGTAAATCTAGCAATAAGTCTTCATGCTCCTAATGATGAAATAAGAAATGAAATAATGCCAATTAATAAGGCTTATAAAATAAATGATATCATTAATGCTATAAAAGAATATATAAAAATAACCAATAGAAGAGTAACTTTTGAATATATATTATTAAAAGGTGTTAATGATACTTATGAATGTGCAGAAGAATTATCTAATTTATTAAAAGGAATTAATTGTTATGTTAATTTGATACCATATAATGAAACTTCTCACATAGAATATAAAACTAGTGATAAAGTGACAATTAATAAATTTTATGATATATTAAAGAAGAATAATATAAACGTAACAATAAGAAGAGAATTTGGTTCTAAAGTTTCTGCGGCTTGTGGGCAACTTAGGAGCGAACAAATTTTAGGAAAGGAAAAATAGTATGAAGGCATATTATATATCAGATACTGGAAAAGTAAGAACACATAATGAAGATTCAGTTATGATAGTTAAGAATCTAACTGGTGAATACTTAATGGTTGTAGCAGATGGAATGGGTGGACATAAAGCTGGTGAGGTAGCATCATCAATAGTTGTTAATGGACTTACTAATAAATTTAAAAACTTAGAGACAATTGGGGAAAAACAAGATGCGGTTAATTGGATACGTGAAAACGTGAATGAATTAAATGATGCAATTTTTAAATATACTGATGAATTTCCTGAAAGTAAAGGTATGGGAACAACTTTAGTACTTTCAATAGTAACAAAAGAATACGTATTATTTGGAAACGTTGGTGATTCTTCTGGGTTTGTTATGAAAAAAGGTAATTTATATAAAGTTACAAAAGATCATACGTTAGTAAATTTACTTGTAGAAACCGGTGAGTTAACAAAGGAAGAAGCTTTAAATCATCCACGTAAAAACGTACTAATGAGAGCGCTTGGCGCTAACAATCCTATAGATGTTGACATTTTTGACGTTGATACAAGCTGTGATGGTATTTTATTATGTAGTGATGGACTTACTAATATGCTTACTATAAATCAGATAGAAAAAGTATTAAATGGTGAATTATCAATTGAAGAAAAAATAGTTAAATTAATTAAAAAGAGTAATTTAAGGGGTGGAACAGATAATGTATCCATTGCTTACTTAGATAAAGAAAGTGGTGAATAGTTATGATAGCTAAAGGACAACTTATTAACGATCGTTATGAAATACAAAGATTAATTGGTGAAGGTGGAATGGCTAATGTTTATTTAGCTAAAGATACAATATTAGATAGAAAAGTTGCTGTTAAAGTGCTTAGGGGAGATTTAGCAGGTGATGAAAAATTCGTAAGAAGATTTCAAAGAGAAGCTTTGTCTGCTTCATCACTTTCTCATCCTAACATTGTTGAAATATATGACGTGGGTGAAGATGAAGGTAATTTTTACATAGTTATGGAATACATTGAAGGTAAAACGTTAAAACAATTAATAAAAAAACGTGGTGTTTTATCATTACCTGAAACCATGGATATAATGTTACAGCTTTTGGATGCACTTGCTACCGCGCATGATTCATATATTATTCATCGTGATATTAAACCTCAAAACATAATGATAAAAGAAAGCGGTTTGGTTAAAATAACTGATTTTGGTATTGCAATGGCTCTTAATAGTGCACAACTTACGCAAACAAATTCAGTTATGGGTAGTGTTCATTACTTGCCACCAGAACAAGCTAGTGGTAAGGGCTCTACGATAAGAAGTGATATATATTCACTTGGAATTTTGATGTTTGAAATGTTATCTGGCAAGGTGCCATTTAAAGGTGATAGTGCTGTTGAGATAGCTTTAAAACACATGAAAGAACCATTACCAAGCGTTAAAGAAATTAATCCTGTTGTACCACAATCAGTAGAAAATATAATATTAAAGGCATCTGCAAAAAATCCTAAAAATAGATATAGAGATGTACGTGAAATGGCTGATGATATTAAAACTTGTTTGGATGAAGAAAAAGAAAATGAAGAAAGAATTACTTTTAAATATCCAGAAACTGATTTTTCTGATACAAAGGCTGTAACTTCTTTAAAAGAAGAAAAGAAAAATATAAGGGAAGAAAAACCAGTTGTTAAACAAATAACTGATGATGATAAAATAGATAAAAGTAATAAAAGAAAAATGATTATAATAAGCTCTATAATAGGTGTTTTAGCATTAATCTTTATAGCAGTTGTGATTGTTTTTCCTAAAATAACAGCTTCTAAGGATGTAGAGATTCCTGATGTATATGGTATGGAAATATCAAAAGCTGAAAAAATGTTAAAGAAATATGGATTTAAAATTGATTCAAAGAAAAAAGCTAATGATGAAGTTGATGAAGATTTAGTAATTGAAACTGAGCCATCAAAAAATAGATATGCAAAAAAAGGTAGTACGGTGGTTATTTATTATTCTTCAGGAAGCCAAAAAATAGAAATTGAAAATTATGTTGGTCAAAATGCATATGAGGTAAAAGCAAAACTAGAACTTTTAGGATTAAAAGTAACGATTGAAGAAAAAGAAGTAGAGGATTCTACTCAATATAAAGATAAAGAACAATTAATAATAGAACAAAGTATTGATGAAAATAAAAAATTATCTAAAGGAGAAGGTATAGTATTATATATTCCTAAAATACTTTCTACTTATCCTGACATGGTAACAGATGCTTGGAGTCTTGATAGAGTAACAGAATTTTGTGAAAAATATGGTTTAACACTAAAAGTTACATATAAAGAAACTGATGAAGTTGATGAAAATACGGTTTTAGCGCAATCTCCGAAGGCTGGTGAAGAAGTGTTTGAAAAAGAAACTTTTAAAGTTGTAATATCAAAGAAACCAGCTGTTACAACAACTAAAGAACAAGAGGAAACTAATACTAGTGTTGAGGAACAATAATGCAAGGTAGAATAATAAAATTAATTAGTAATAAATGGACTGTTTTATCTGATGGTAAAAATTATGAATGTTCTTGTATTGGTAAATTTAGATATGAAAAAAAATCACCAGTAGTTGGTGATGTGGTTATTTTTGATAAAGAAGAAAACGTAATAAAAGAAATTTTACCAAGAAAGAATGAACTTATTAGACCACCAGTTGCAAACGTGGATCAGGCAGTTATATTAGTAAGCTGTAAAGAACCTAACTTTTCTAGTAATTTGCTTGATAAAATGTTAGTTGTAATTGAGTATAATAATATAAAACCTATAATTTGTTTTACTAAGTATGATTTATTAGAAGATACTAGTGAGATAGATGAAATAATAGAATATTATAAAAATATAGGATATAAAGTATATATAAATAATGATTTATTAAATATAAAAAAGATATTTAATGGTAAATTAAGCGTTTTAACAGGACAAACTGGTGTTGGAAAGTCATCGTTATTAAATAAGCTTAGTGAAGATTTAAATTTAGCTACTGGTGAAATATCAAAAGCTTTGGGAAGAGGAAGACATACAACAAGACACGTAGAACTTTTGAATATAGAAGGTGGTTTAGTAGCGGATACACCAGGATTTTCATCACTTGATTTTATAGGAATGGATAAAAATGATATAAAAGATAATTTTATAGAATTTTATAAATACCAAGATAATTGTAAGTATAAGGATTGTATCCATGTTAAAGAAGATGGTTGTTATATTAAAAAAATGGTTTTAAATGGAACCATAAGAAATACAAGGTATGAAAATTATAAGAAGTTTATTGAAAGTGTTGAAGAAAAGAAGAGGTAGTGTATGAAAGTATCAGTATCAGTTTTAAAAGAGTATGATAGATTAATTAAAGCCATAAAAAAAGTAAATGAATCAGAAGCTGATTTTTTGCATGTTGACGTAATGGATGGAGATTTTGTTAATAACAAGAAGTTTCCTTTAGAAGTCGTTAAAGATGTTAAACTTATATCAACTAAACCTCTTGATGTACATTTGATGGTTAAAAGTCATGATTTAATAAAAAAATATGCAAACTTAATGCCAGAATATTTAACTTTTCATGTAGAAGTAATAAATGATTTTAGATTAATTAATTATGTTAAAAGCTTAGGTGTCAAAGTTGGATTAGCGATAAATCCGGAAACTGATATAAAACATTTACTTCCATATTTAGATGATATTGATCTTGCACTATTTATGAGTGTTACCCCTGGAGAAGGTGGACAAACATTTAAAGAAGAAGTAATAGATAAAATAAAAGAATTTAAAAAAATAGCACCTTCTAACTTAATAATAAATGTTGATGGAGGAGTAAATGATAAAACTATAAGCTTATGTAAATATGCAGGGTGTGATATGGTTGTTTCAGGTTCTTATGTAACAAATTCAGCTAATTATGATGAAAAAATAAAAAGTTTAAGGTGACTATTCCAAAATAAAAGGTTATTTACTTTTTATTTTTTTTATGATAATATAATCAGCATTAAAAAAGGGGTTGATTTTGATGGGAATAGATACGGCATTATACCTTTTATATGGATCAGTAATTTTAGGTGGTGTAACAGGAATTTTAAATTGTGCTGTTATTTATATTACTAATAGTACTACATATAAAAATAAAGTAGAGTATAATACTCGAAAATTAAAAAATGAGAAAAAACATAAAGATGAATTAGAAAAATATAATGAAGAGTTAAAAAAATATTGTGAAGAAATTAAAAAATTAGGATTAAATGATATAGAAATAATTGTTAAAGTAATTTATGATATGTGGAAAAGTATTGATGGATATATGTCATGTCTTCCAGTAGACCAAAATGATTATTCGGGTGTTGAAAGGTTATATTTATATAAAAAGAAATATGGAGTATGTAGACATTTTGCGGATGATATTGCACATAGATTAAATGTAATAAATCCAAAATATAATGCTAGAGTAGTTACTCTAGATCTTGATGAAATAGATGATTCAGCTTATTATCTTCCGATAAAACAAAAGGTAATAAAGAATAAAGCAGATATAAAAGATAATAAAAAAGTTGATGATGAATATGAAAAAATTAAGAAAGTAAATAGGAAAATATATGGGAATCATATGGTATGTTTAGTTGATTTAAAACCTAATATTACGTTGGTGGTTGATCCAACAAATATGAATATAGGATATATAAAAAATAAGCATATTAATTATTTTGAAGGTGATAAAAGTTACAAAATCTGTAAGATGGGAAGTTATACTTTTAACGGGGAAAGTTTTTCAAAAACTATAAAAGATAATTTTAAACTTTTATTTAAAAATTTAATATCTTATGAAAAATTAAATGAGAGATATGGTCCAGAAGCACAGGAAGAAGCATTGAATTGTATTAAATATATTGATTTAGAAAATGATATGGATGAAAAATCAAAAAATAAAACTATTTAATAATAAATATTAAAAATATAATAAAAAAACTTGCAAAGTCATAAAATATGTTGTATACTATTTAAGTAATTTTGATATGAAGGAAAGAAGATTGTATTTATCTCACCCGATTACAAATAGTAATGGGTTAAACGCCAACTTATGAATAACATATAGATATAATTGCGTTTATAAGGTGAATACTAATCTCGTATTCACTTTTTATTATTATGGAGGTGCTTTAATATAGCAAAAGAAAAAGATATGCCAATTAACGAACAAATAAGAGCTAAACAAATGCTTGTAATTGGTCCAAATGGTGAACAACTTGGTATTAAATCAAAAGAAGAAGCATTAACGCTAGCTTCATATGCTGGTTTTGACCTTGTGTTAATCAACGATAAAGGGGAAAATCCAGTATGTAAATTAATGGATTATAACAAATTCAAATACGAGAAAAAGAAAAAATTAAAAGAGTCTCAAAAGAAGCAAAAAGAAAATAATGCAGAAATGAAAGAATACCGTTTATCACCAAACATTGATGTTCATGATTTTAATACTAAACTTACAAATGCTAGGAAGTATTTAGAAAAGGGACATAAAATTAAACTATCCATTCGTTTTAGAGGACGTGAGATGCAATTTACTGATAAAGGTAAAGAAGTATTATTAAGATTTGCGGAAGAGTTAAGTGAAGTTGGTACACTTGATGGAACACCAACACTTGATGGAAGAAACATGATGGCTATGCTAAGCCCAATTAAGAAATAGGAGGAATAATTATGGCAAAGAAAACACAAAAGACTCATAAGGGTACTAAAAAAGTTTTAAACGTAAGACAAAGTGGTAGTATTACCGTAGGACATCCAGGTTCAAGACATAATACTGGTGGTAAAAGTGCTGCTTTTAACAGAAGTAAAAGATCTAAATCAGCATTAAGTAGTGCAGATTCAAACAGATTAAAGAGAATAATTGATACTTTATAATATATAAGAATTAGGGAGGAAATAAATAATGGCAAGAGTAAAAAATGGTGCTGTTACAAAAGCACGTCGTAAAAAGATATTAAAAGAAGCTAAAGGTTACTTTGGTAGTAAACATAGATTATTTAAAACTGCAAAAGAACAAGTAATGCATTCACATGTTTATGCATATAGGGATAGAAGACAAAAGAAACGTGAATTTAGAAAATTATGGATAGTACGTATTAATGCTGCATGTCGTGAAAACGAAATTAGTTATTCAAGATTTATTAATGGTTTATCAAAAGCTGGTGTAACAGTTAACCGTAAGATGTTAGCTGAAATAGCTATTGATTCACCTAAATCATTCTCTGATTTAGTAGAAATAGCTAAAGATGCTTTAAATGGAAAAATGCCTAAAGAAGCAAAAGCTGAAGTAAAAGCAAGTGCTAAAAAAGAAGTAAAAGAAGAAACTAAAAAAGCTCCAGTAAAAAAAGAAACTCCAAAGAAGGAAACTAAAGAAGATATATCAAAATTAACTGTAGCAGAACTTAAAAAAATGGCTAAAGAAAAGGGTATCGAAGGATATTCTACAATGAAAAAAGCTGAATTATTAGAGAAACTAGCATAGTTTCTTTTTTTATTGTATAATACACTTGGGTGGTAATATGAATACTTATTTAATATATGGAAATGATTATGGACTAATTAAAAGAGAAATAGATAAATTAACAAATGAAGCAAGTGATGTTGTTAAATATGATTTATCAACCGATAAAATTGATGAATTATTAGATGATGCATCATGTATGTCTTTATTTGGCGATAAAAAAGTATTAGTAGGAGAAAATGCTTTATTTTTAACTACTACAACAACTAACGTTAATCATAACCTTGATTATTTATCTAATTATTTAAATGATGATAATCATGAAAACATAGTTGTATTAAGTGTTTTAACTGATAAATTAGACGAAAGAAAAAAAATAGTAAAGCTATTAAAAGAAAAATCTAAAGTTATATATAAAGAATTAATTGATAATAAAGATTTACCAAGGTTTGTTATTAATGAATTTAATAATGAAGGATATAAAATAGATTATAAAACTGCTAATTACTTTGTTAATTATGTTGGTAAAAACGTAGATATATTATTAAGTGAAATAAATAAAATGATTATTTTTAAAGATAATGATAAAAATATTACTACTCATGATATTAATGAAATTAGTAGTAAAGCTATTAATGATAACGTATTTGATTTAAGTGATGCAATAATGAAAAAAGATTTTAAGAGAATGTATGATTGTTATAATGATCTTATTATATTAAAAGAAGAACCCATTAAAATAATAGCTATGCTAGGTAATCAGTTTAATTTGGTATATCAATGTAAATTATTATCTTCTAAAGGATTGTCTGAAAAGGAAATAGCAACATCATTAAGCGTTCATCCTTACCGGGTTAAATTAGCTATTGAAACTGATTACATAATAAGTGAATTAAAAGATATATTAATAAAACTTCATAATTTAGATTTTGAAATAAAAAGTGGAAAAGTTGACAAAAACGTTGGCTTTGATAATTTTTTATTGCATCTTTAGTGAGTTTTATGATAATATTTAATCATAAAGTAGGAGGTTATCATGGATAATTTAACACCAGAAGAAAAGAAAAGTATTTTAATAAAATTAGCTGTTAGTATAGCTCTTTTAATAGTAGTTATAATAATTGGTATATTAATTTAAAAAAAGCTTTTATTAAGCTTTTTTCTTTTTTTATTATAAAAATAATATTACTAATATACCTACGATTAAACAATAAATAGAAAAGTATCCTAGCTTTCCTTTTTTCATGATGTTAATAAACCATTTTGCACTAAAATAAGTTATTACCCCACTAGCTATCATACCTAGTGTATAAGGAAGTATTAAACTATTTATACCTGGTGTTTGAATTAAATCTTTAACTCCTAATGCCATGGTAGCTAAACTAATAGGTAAATAAAGCATAAATGAATAATTAACGGCTGTTTGTCTTTTTAAATCTCTACTCATAGAACCAACGATGGTTGCACCACTTCTTGAAATTCCGGGAAATAAAGCAGCAACTTGAAATAAACCAATGATAATAGAATCAAATATGGTTATTTCTTTTTTTTCTTTTTTACCTTTAAAATCTTTTATTAAAAATAAAGCAAGAGCCGTTATTAAAAGGGCAATACCAACTAATTTCACATTATCTGATACAGCATCTATTTTATCTTTAAATATAACGCCAAATAATCCAGCAGGAATAGTTCCAATAACGATTAACCATGCATATTTATAGTTTTCTTTACATTTATCATTTTTTGTTTTAATAAACGTAAAGAAATCTTTTATTATTTTAAATATTTCTTTTCTATATAAAAGCAAAATAGCAATAAATGAACCAAAGTTTACAACTATTTCGAAGTTTATGTCATTTAACATATCAAACTTAAATAAATTTTTAAATATTAATAAATGACCACTAGATGATATTGGTATTGGTTCGGTAAAACCTTGAATTATACCTAAAAATACATATTCTATAATTTTTATTATGTTCATTAAAAATCCTCCTATCATATATTACATTATATACTAAATTTTATATAAAATAAATATTATTTATTAGGGGATAAATATGTTTACTAAATTATTTTTATTTTTAACTGGTTTTGGATTAATGATTATTGGTTTTTCTACAATTATTTTATACATAAACTTATTTAGTTTTGGGTATAATTTTAAAGAATATGTTTCTTATATAGTAAAGTTACCTGAATTATATTATTTAATTATAGGATTCATAATGATTAATTTTGCAATTATAAAAAAGGGAGATAAAAAATGAAAAACGTGTATGATATTTTAGTTAATTTTAAGACGGTACCATATGAATTTTATGAATGGAATACTGACGATGATATTAAACATATTAAAAAGATTTGTTCTATAAAAGTAAGTGATGATACCATAAAAGATATTATTGAAAATGATTGTTTTGTTTCAAAAAAATTTTTAGAACAAATAAAGTGTAAAACAGAAGTTTTTTATAATAGAATGGTAAAAATTATAGAATATGCATGTGTTATTTTTAATGATGATTTAGCTTTAGCTATCATACTTGATAAAAATGGATATATTATTGGAAAAAGTAAGCTTTTATTTGATGAATCTGATGACGTTATTTTAAATGGGAAGGATTTAAGTGTTAGTACGATAAAATATAACATCATAAAAAAGACTGATAATAATTTAAAATATACAAGAAATGAAAATAAAATGATTAGTTTAATTAATAAATATTTAGAAAAAATATATAAACAAGAAGAAAAAGAAGAGTTAAAGTATGTATATTTTGAATGTTATAATAAAACTGAAGAAGATATTAAAAAAATATATGATAAATTAAAAGAAAGTATTTCATCAGCTGATTTTAATATTATTAATAGATTAAAGACTATAATTAAAGTTTTAAAAAAATAGTATAAAACAATGTATTTTTGCCAAATTAATATCAGAAGGAGGATGAATATGAAAAATGGTATTAAGAAAATACTAGTTGCTTTATGTGCTATTTTACTTTTTACTGGTTGTAGTTGTGCAATGAATGATAACAAACCAGAAGAAGCAGTTGAAACATTTTTTGAAAAATATAGAGCAAAAGATGATGACATAATAACACAACTAAAAGAAACCATTGAAAACGAAGATTTGACGGATGATTCTAAGAAAAAGTATCAAGAACTTATGGAAAAACAATATGATCAATTTGCATACGTAATAAAAGATACTAAAGAAGAAAATGATAGTGCTACAGTAACGGTAGAATTAACAGTATTAAATTATCGTAGTGCTATTTTAAAGGCTGAGGAAGAATTAAAGAATAATCCAGAAAAATTTAATGATGATGAAGGTAATTTTTCTGATGAAAAATACATGGATTATAAAATAGAAAAAATGAATGAAGTTACTGATACTACAACTCATACCATTGATTTATCTTTAACAAAGAATGCTGGTATGTGGAAAGTAGATCAACTATCAAATGATGATATTTCTAAACTTCATGGACTTTATTAAAATTAGAAGCGATGTGCTCCTAATTTTTTAATTATTTTTAATAATTTATTTAGCACTATATACTTGACAGTGCTAACAGTTAGGCATATAATTTATTTTAGTAACATATTTGAGGAGATGATTATATGTCTAAAAGACAATTTAAAGCAGAATCTAAAAAATTATTAGATTTAATGGTAAATTCAATTTATACCAACAAAGAAATATTTTTAAGGGAGCTAATATCAAATGCTAATGATGCACTAGATAAATTATCTTATGAATCATTAACAAATAAAAATATTAAAATAGATAAGAAAAAACTTGAAATTGATATTGCAATTGATAAAGAAAAAAGATTACTTACAATTTCTGATAATGGTATTGGAATGGATAAAGATGAACTTGCCGATAATTTAGGTACCATAGCTAAAAGTGGAACACTTGCTTTTAAAGAAGCTCTTAAAAAAAAGGATAAGGTTAACGTTATAGGACAATTTGGTGTTGGCTTTTATTCAAGTTTCATGGTAGCAGATAAAGTTGTTGTTGAAAGTAAAAAAGCTGGTAATAATGAAGCATATCGCTGGGTTTCAACAGGGGCTGATGGTTATGAAATAACATCATGTGATAAAAAAAATAATGGTACAACGATAACTTTACATATTAAAGAAAATGATAAAGAAGAAAAATATGATGAATATCTAGAAGAATTTAAAGTACAAAGTCTTATTAAAAAATATTCTGATTACGTAACTTATCCAATTAAGATGGAAAAAGAAGATGAAGAAACTAAAGAAAAGATTATGACAGATCCAATAAATAGTATGGTTCCAATATGGAAGAAAAATAAAAAGAAAATAAAGGATGAAGAATATTATAACTTTTATCAAGAAAAATTCTTTGATTATTCAAAACCATTAAAGGTAATACACACCAAAGCAGAAGGTTTAGTAAGTTATGATGCATTAATGTTTATACCAGCTATGCCACCATATGATTTTTATACAAAAGAATATAAAAAAGGATTAGAATTATATTCAAATGGTGTTCTAATAATGGAAAAGTGTGAAGACTTATTACCAGATTATTTGAATTTTGTTAAAGGTGTTGTAGATTCACCAGATTTATCACTTAACATATCAAGAGAAATGTTGCAACAAAATAGACAATTAAAAGTTATTGCAAAAAACATAGAGAAAAAAATACTTAAAGAATTAACAGAAATGTTAGAAGATGAAAGAGAAACATATGAGGCTTTCTTTAAAACTTTTGGTGTTAACATTAAATATGGAGTTTATGACAATTATGGTGAAAAGAAAGATGAATTAAAAGACTTAGTTATTTTTTATTCATCTAAAGAAAAGAAAATGGTAACGTTAAAAGAATATGTATCAAGAATGAATAAAGATGATGATACCATTTATTATGCATGTGGTGAAAC
>CALZLL010000013.1 GCA_945788325.1 uncultured Clostridium sp. | reverse complement strand
TTTAGAAATATTTTAAACTTTGAAAAAGATTATAAAGATGCAAAAGTAATTTTACTAGAACAGAATTACCGTTCTACTAAAACAATATTAAATGCTGCTAATAGTGTTATAAAAAATAACATTCAAAAGAAAGATAAAAACTTATGGACTGATAATGAAACAGGAGAAAAGATAAAATACGTACGAGCAGTTGATGAAAAAGATGAAGCATCGTTTGTAACAAGAGAGATTAAGAATTTAAAAGAGCAAGGTATAAGTTTAGATGATATAGCGGTTTTATACAGAACTAATGCCCAATCAAGAACCATAGAAGAGGGATTTTTAAATAGTAACATACCATATAGGATAGTTGGTGCGTTTGCTTTCTATTCAAGAAAGGAAATTAAGGACTTACTTGCATACCTAAAACTTATTTATAACCCAAAGGATGACGTATCGTTAATGAGAATCATTAATTATCCAAAAAGAGGGATAGGTGCTAAAACAATAGATAACCTAAGCATGGATGCAGTGTTAAATAATGCTTCTATGTTTGACTCTATTAGTAAAGGAAAAGAATTAGAATTTAAGAATTTAATTTTAAAAATGAAAGAAGAAAGCGATTCTTTATCATTAACCGAAACAATTGACATGGTACTTGATAAATCAGGTATTAAAGCTGATTTAGAATCAGAACATACCTTAGAAGCAGACATAAGGTTAGAAAACTTAAATGAGTTTAAATCTATTACCAAAACTTTCGAAGAAGAAAGTGGTATTGCATCACTAGAAGACTTTTTAAACGAAGTAAGTTTGGTAAGCGACGTAAATGATCAAAAAGAGGATAACACTCCTAAAGTAACTTTAATGACCATTCATGCGGTTAAAGGACTTGAATTTCAGTATGTCTTCGTAGTTGGTATGGAAGAAAATATATTTCCGCACGTAAATTGCGTTGAAGGACAAGATGGCATAGAAGAAGAAAGAAGACTTTGTTATGTAGCTATTACAAGAGCTAAGAAAAAACTTTATTTGATAAACGCACTTAAAAGAATGCTGTTTGGTAGAACAAGTGTTAATATGCCTAGTAGGTTTATATCTGAAATAGACAAAGAATATATTGATATACCTGAGAAGAAGACTATATCTATTAATCAAACTAAGATAGATAAATCTAAGATGTTTAACGATGATAATGGATTAAGAGCAGGTGATAATGTTATTCATGACACCTATGGTCCAGGAGTTGTTGTAAACGTTGATAAATCCATCGCAACAATTGCGTTTAAAGGTCAGGGAATAAAGAAATTAATGAAAAATCATAAGAGTATAAAGAAGGTGTAATAATGGAAAGATTACAAAAATTAATCGCTGAAGCTGGATATTGTTCTAGAAGAAAAGCTGAAGAATTAATTAAACAAGGAAGAGTAAAACTAAATGGTAAAACAATAACTGAATTAGGAACAAAAGCATCTTTTGGAGATGAAATATTAGTAGAAGGAAACCTAATCGAATATCAAGAAAAAGAATATTATTTATTTTATAAACCAAGAGGAGTTGTATGTACCACCAAAGATGATAAGGGAAGAAAGACCGTTTTAGACTTTTTTGATGATGTTACTAAAAGGATTTATCCAGTAGGTAGGTTAGATTATGATACAACAGGACTACTTTTATTGACAAATGATGGAGAGTTTGCAAACCTTATGATGCATCCTAAAAATAAGATTGATAAGTTTTATGTTGCAAAAGTAAGGGGAATCGTAACTGGTGATGAGGTTAAAACTTTAAAAAGCGGTGTTATTATTGATAATAAAAAAATACGTCCATCAAGGGTAAAATTAAAGAAGATTGATAAAAAAAGTATGACTTCAATCATAGAAATAACCATTCATGATGGAATAAACCATGAGGTTAAAAGACTTATGGAAGCAGTTGGGCACGAAGTAATTAAGTTAAAAAGAGAGATGTTTGGATTTTTAACTTTGGCAGGATTAAAAAGTGGTGAAAAAAGAATGCTTACCACCAAGGAAGTAAAACAGCTATATAATATGGGAATGAATAAATAGGAATATTAAAATGGAACAAATAAATTATAATAATATAAAACTTAAGTTTATTAATGAAGAAGATGATTTTTCAAATTTGGTTAAAAAAGGTATTTCGTTTGATGAAGAAGGAATGTGTTATAACGATGTAGATGACATAGATAGTTATATAGAAAAAGTCAAAAATAGTTTCGTTGTATTTGGAATATACTATGGTAATGAGTTGATAGGGATTTCTATGATTGGACAAGTTGATAGTTTAGATCCTGATAAGTTTGCAATAAGCATTAACATAAAAAAAGAGTATCGTGGTAAAAAAATAGGTAGTTTATGTTTACCAATGATAGTTGATTCTGCTTTTTCTTTATGTGGTGCGAAAAGTCTTCATGTCTGTGTTAGAACGGATAACGCAGCGTCTAACAAAATTGTTAAAAACATGAATTTTAAATTATATTCCGGTTATAAAGATGATGAAACGTTTGTTACAAAAACTGGTGAAGTTATCGATCAAAATCAATATATTTTAGATTATGATGATTATATTAATATAAAATAAAAGAAGCTTTTATGCTTCTTTTTCTTCGTCTTTTACTTCACTTATAGCACTTGTTGGACAACCTTCCATTGCACTAATGGCGTTTTCTTTTGTTTCTTCATCCTTGATTTCTACATCTTTAGCTACAGCATACCCTTCATCTGATATTTCAAATACATCTTCACATATAGCTTGGCAAGCACCACAGCAAATACAATTATCTTCGTTAACTTTAAATTTCATAATAAAATCCTCCTAATAACATAATTATATAACAAGTTTTAAAAAAATCAATAATACTTTAAAAAAAACGTAAAGTATGTTATTATAAATGTATAGAAAATAGGAGGTGTTTTATGCAATCAAGAATGGATAAATATCAAACAAGTAATAAAAAGAAACTTGAACGTTCAAGAAAAAACACCGAGTTGTATGAAAAGGTATATGATGACATATATAGGGATACAACATATAAAAACATGGAAGTTATTGATTCTGCAAAAGAAATTAACATTAATAAACTAAAAAACATGTTAGATGATAAATATGATACAAGACAGTACAGAACTATTAGTAAAGATTATTCTATTGAAGATATAGATAATTATGAAAAGCCTATTTTTAATAAAAAAAGACAAAAAGTATATGATATAAATGAAATTTTAAATGAAGCTAAAAGTAAAAGAGCATTTATAGAAGAAGCTAAAGAAAAACAAAAATATATTAACTTTACTGAAAGTAGAAATAATAAACGTAGGTATGATAATATCGAAGAAGACGAAAAAGAATTAGAAGAACTTATTAATACTATGACAATTCCTAAACAAAGTGATTTAGATGATGAGCTTGATATGTTCTCTGAATTAAAAGGTTCTGATAATACCATTGTTACCAATCCAATTGAAACCTCATTTGAGTTTGATGTAACAAAAGAAGAAGAAAAAACAAAAACTGATGACATAAGAAATGATTTGGAAAAAACACTTGTTAAAGCTGATAAAACTTTTTATACTGATTCAAATATGTTTACTAAAAATGATTTTGAGGACTTTAGCACATTAACTAGAGAACTTAAAAGAAAAGGTAAGACAAAAATAGTATTTATTATACTCCTACTTTTAATCATTATTGGAGTGCTATCATATTTTGTTGTAACAAAATTAATCATTAAGTAGAAGATATTATATCTTCTTTTTTCATATAATTATTATGTGATATTATGTATAAAATAAAATTATTGCTTAAAAATATTTATGTTTTAATTTTTTTATTTTTAATTTTTTTTAGCTTGGTTTTTCTTATTGTTTTAAATAAAAGAGCAATGCCAATAATAATTAATTATGCAAACGTGCAGACTAAAAGAATAGGAATTGAGATTCTAAGAAATGCAGGAATTAAAGAAGTTAATGAATTATTAAAAGATAAAAATTTATTTAAAATAACAAAAAATAATAATGGTGAAATTGAAAGTATCGATTTTGATACTGGAATAATTAATGAATCTTTGCTTGTTGTTGCTAAAAACGTAAGAAAAAGATTAAAGGAAGTTGAAAAAGGTGAAAATTTACCAGAAGAAGTTTACATGGATGTTTTAGATAAAGACATAAAAAAAGGAATAATATATGAAGTTCCGATTGGTGTTGTTTTTGGAAATTCTTTTTTAGCGAACGTTGGTCCTAGAATTCCAGTTAAAATAAAATATTCAGGTAACGTAGGTTTAGACGTTAAAACAAGAGTTAGCCAATATGGGATTAATAGTGCATTAATAGAAGTATATATATATGTAGAGGTTACCCAAAGGACAATTCTTCCTTTTAGTAGTAAAGATATAAAATTAATATCTGAAATACCAATTGTTATGAAAGTAGTTAAAGGGTCGACTCCATATTATTTATCCGGCACTAATAGTTCATATAGTTTGCCGTTAGAGTAAAAAAATGTTATAATTTATAATAGTGCGGAGGTAATTATGGAGAAAGTAACTTTAGAAGAAAATGAATATGAAATAGTTAAAGATTATAAAAATGGATATAATAAAGATGAATTAATAAATAAATATACTGATTATTTTAAAAATTTTGACTACATAGTAGGCGACTGGGCTTATGGCAAATTAAGATTAAAGGGTTTTTATGAAAAATCAAATAAAAATTGCAAGGATATTAACAACATCGATAATCTTGATAAATATATAAAAGAAAATTGTGCATTTGATTGTGCATATTTTGTTGCAAAAAGAAAATAAGTATGTTAAAATATAGTATATAGAATAAAAGAGGTGTTTATATGGTAACTACAAGTAGCATTGGAAGTGGAAAAAAAGTTAATGTTGGACAAAGTTTTGCAAGTGGTATGTCAGCTTTACAAACTGTTCAAAAAGAAAAGTTTGTAATTATTGATGAAAGCGGAACAAAAAAAGATGCAGAACGTCTATCACTTTTTAAATTAAAAGATAATGATAAGACATATATTGTATATACATTTAACGAAGTAGATGAAAATGACATGATTAAGCTATATGTTGCTATATTAAATGATAAAGATGGTGTTTATTCTTTAGAAAACATAACTGATAGTGATGAGTGGACTAAAGTTAAAGATGCAATGAGAAAAATTGCTAAGGATGGGCAACAAATTTTAAATGGAGATAAATAATAATCAAGCAGGAGGATTTTGTTATGAGTGAAAAGAAAGAAAAAATTACGAATGGGCAAAACATTGAAATAGATGATATAACTGTTATTAATGAAGGAATATCTCTTTCTGAAGTTGAAAAAGAAGAAGAGCAACAAGTAGTAGCTCCAGAAACTGAAGAAGTTAGTAAAGACGAAGTTTCTAGTGAAGTTCCTGCAGTTGAAGTAGATTTACCAACTCCAGATGTAAAAGCAGATAGCGATGAAGTTGCTCCAGCACAAGAAGAAGTAAAAGTTGAGGTTCCAGAAGAACCAATTGTACCAATAGATTTACCAAGTCCAGGTGTAGACATGCCGGATGTTAATGCATCTTTAGACACGCCTGCTGATAATCCTATTTCAGCTTTAGCATCTAGTATGGAATTTTCTCCAAATCAAGATTTTAGTAATCCTTCTATGTATTCAGAAACAGCTTTTAATCCTGTTGATTCATCCTTTGATGTTTATCAAAATCAAGAAAATAATAATCAAGATTATAATGCTCCATCTTTTGCAAGTGCGGAAAATTATATTCCATTAAGTAGTAATAATACTCTTGATAATACGGATTCTGGTGTTTTTAAAACAGCAAGTGATGTTGATGCGGCATTTGAAAGATTCATTTCTGATGTTAGAAAATCTTATCAAGAAAACATAGCTGGTCCAACTAAAACCCTTGTAGAATTTGCTAATAGATTTGAAAACTGGGGAAATCAAGTTACGGCTAAAGGATTAAATAGAGGACTTTTCGATGAATATGATGAATTAATCGCACTATTAAATAGTAAAAAGTCATATGGTGAAACTGAAAAAACTATTGAAAACGCCGTATATAATGATAATAATACTTCATTTAATAATTTTGGTGATGATCAAATTAATAATGGTGGTATGTTTTTTAACTAAAATTTAATATTTTGTAAATAATAAAGGTATACAATCTGTATATCTTTTTTTTATTTTTAAATTTAAAAAATTAACAAAAATTACCATGAAAAAAATTGTATGAAATGACAAAATTTTCACATTCTATTAGTGTACAGGAGGTGAAAACACATGAAATCAAGTAACAATAGTAAATTTGTAGCTCCACAAGCTAAACAAGCTATAGAACAAATGAAATACGAAATCGCTAACGAATTTGGTGTTAATTTAGGTGCTGATGCTACTGCAAGAGCTAATGGTTCAGTTGGTGGTGAAATCACAAAACGTTTAGTTAAAATGGGTGAATCACAATTAGGTGGATCTTATAACATTCAAAAGTAATTATATAATATAGATTTATTTAAAAGGTAGCTATTTTTCGCTACCTTTTTGTTTTAATTATAAGTATTTTGTTGTATAATTATTAACAGGAGTGTGATTTTGTGAAAATATTATCTGTTAATGCTGGTTCTTCATCACTTAAGTTCCAGTTATATGAAATGCCAGAAGAAAAAGTATTAATTTCTGGTCTTATGGAAAGAATAGGTATAGGAAATAGTTTTTATACAATAAAAGTAAATGGTGAAAAAATAAAAAAGGAAGTAGAGTTAAATAATCATGAGGAAGCTTTTGAAACGCTTGTAAAAGAATTAGAAGCTAATCATGTTGTTAGTTCATTAGATGAAATAAAAGGTATTGGACATCGTGTTGTTCAAGGTGGTGATTTTTTTGATAAAACCGTTGTTATTGATGATGACGTACTATCAAAAATAGAAGAATTATCATCATTAGCGCCACTACACAATCCAGCTGCTGTAACTGGTATTAAGGCTGCTATGGATGTATTTCCTAATGCAATTCAAACTGCTGTATTTGATACTGCTTTTCATCAAACCATGCCAAAGGAAAATTACTTATATGCTTTACCAATGTCATGGTATAGTGATTTAAAAGTAAGAAGATATGGAGCTCATGGAACTTCTCATAAGTTTGTATCAGAAAGAATGAATGAGATTTTAGGAAGACAAGATACCAAGTTAATAACTTGTCATATAGGAAATGGAGCATCTATAAGTGCTGTTGTAAATGGTAAATGTGTTAATACTAGTATGGGATTAACTCCAAATGCTGGTTTAATTATGGGAACTCGTTGTGGTGATATAGATGCTAGTATTATTCCGTACGTGATGGAAAAAACTGGTATGACAACAAAGGAAATTGATAACGCAATTAATAAAGAAAGTGGACTTCTTGCAATAAGTAGAAAATCAAGTGACTCAAGGGACATAGAAGATGGTATTGCATCGGGAGATGAAAATTGTATTTTAGCTCAAAAGATGTACGTTAGAAGAATAGTTGATTACATTGCTAAATATTATGTTGAAATGGGTGGCTGTGATGCAATTGTGTTTACTGCTGGTATCGGTGAAAAAGCAATTGATACAAGACGTGACATTTTAAATGAATTAGGAGCTCTTGGTATTTACTTAGACGAAGAAGCTAACAACGTAAGAAGTGAGGAACGTTTAATTTCAACAAAAGATTCTAAAGTAGCATGCTATATAGTTCCAACTGATGAAGAATTAATGATTGCAAGGGATACTTTAGCGTTAATATAGTAAGGAATAATAAATGGAAGATAAAATACTAAACTTAATAAAAGAATATAAAAGAATAATTATTGCAAGACATATAGGTGGAGATCCAGATGCATTAGGTTCTACTTTTGCATTAAAAGAAATAATACTAGAAAATTTTCCTGATAAGGAAGTATATGTAGCAGGTACGTCAATTTCTAGGTTTAAGTTTTTTGGAACCCATGATAAAATAACTGATGAAATGTATGAAAACGCTCTTTTAATAGCACTTGATATACCGGATATTAAAAGATTAGATGGTGTAGACTATTATAAATTTAAAGATAGAGTTAAAATAGATCATCATCCTGAAATTGATAAATATTCTGATTTAGAAATAATAGATATAGATGCGTCTAGTACGTGTGAATTAATTGCTAAATGGTGTTATCATTGTAACTTAAAAATGCCTCTTCATGCAGCGCAAAATATATTTATGGGAATAGTAGCGGATACAAATAGATTTTTATTTGGAGCTAATAAAAAAGAAACTTATGAGATAGTTTTAGATTTGATAGAAAAAGAAAATGTTAAACCTAATGAGTTATATGAAATATTATATAAAAGATCTATGTCAGAAGTAAGGCTAGAAGGATTTATTTCTTTAAACATGAAAGTATCTAAAAATGGTCTTGGATACGTAAAAATAACTGATAAAGATTTAAAAGATTATGGTGTTGATTCAGCTAGCGTTGGAAGTATTATGAATAATTATAATTTTATTCATGGACTTATTTGTTGGGTAGTGTTTACTGAAGATGTTAAAAATAACGTAATTAGAACATCCGCAAGAAGCCGTGGTGTAAAAATAAATAAATTATTTGAACAATATAATGGTGGTGGACATGTATATGCGTGTGGAGCCAAATTAAATAGTTTTAGTGAAGCTGATGAAATAATTGATAAGTTAGACGAACTATGTAAAGAATATAAAGAAGGCTAATGATAGTAGTCTTTTTTTGTTTATAAAAATATGTTATTATTTAGATAGTTGTATATGGAGTAGTATTATGAAAGAATTATTAGAATTAATGGCATGGAAAATGATTCCACCAAAACCTTATGGCTTATTTCATTTAACATTTTTTATGGTTGGTATATTTATGTGTATTTATTTTGCCAATAAATTAAAAAATGCAAATGATAAAAAAAATAATAAAATTCTGTTTTTAATGGGTTTATTTTTACTTATTATAGAAATATATAAAGAATTATTTTATTACTTTGTTGTAAATGATGGGAAATATGATTTTAGTATCTTTCCTTTTCAATTATGTGATGTTCCAATGTATATTTGTTTAATCGTACCTCTAGTAAAAAATAAAAAAGTTAAACAAGCTGCTTATAATTTTATGGTTTCTTATAATTTATTAGGAGCTTTTATAACTTTTTTTGAACCTAGTTCTTTATGCCGAGAATATTTTATGATGACCTTACATGGTTTTATATGGCATTTAGCATTAGTGTTTATTGGTATTTATTTGGCACTATCTAATAGATGTTTAAAATCAATTAAAGATTTTAAAACTTCATTTAGTGTATACTTAGTTTTATGTTTTATAGCACTTACACTAAATATATCTTTAAAAGGTATTAGTAATGGTAATTTAAATCTATTTTATTTAGGACCTAGCATAAGCCCGATAATAGTATTTAAAGATATTTCTATTAAATTTGGATGGGGTATTAACATGGTGGTATTTATTACTGTTATGACTTTAGGAGCTTATTTTGTATACTTGTTTTTTTATAATTTAGAATCTATAAAATTATTAATTAAGGAGAAAATTAAAGGAGGTTTAAAAGATGAACTTCAAGGATAAAAAGTTAGATATAAATGATCTTACTAAAGATGTATATAATGATAAAACCATGATAAAAATGCGTGGTAATGGTATTTATTTAAGTGATAATCAAATAGAAGTATTAAAAAGATATGATATTGATTATAGCAAATATTCATCTCTTTCTAGTTTGATTTTTGAAATAGAAGAAATATTAAATAATGAAACGGATATAGAGGATTTAGAAGAAATATCTCAAAGATTATCCGAATTAAATTATTATAATAATACTAATAAGTAAAAGGTGATAAGATGGAAAATATTATTTTAAAAAATATATATGATGAAAACGTACAAATAAAAATAGTAGATAGTGAAAAAGAAGCTAATTTTATAACTCATAGTGGAACATTTCATGCGGATGAAGTGATGGCAAGTGTAATACTTTTAAATGTATTTGGTTCTATGAACATATATAGAACAAATAATGTAGAAGATGATTCGGCTTTAGTTTATGATGTTGGATTTGGTGAATTTGATCATCATGGAATTGAGTTTAACGAAGAAAGAGAAAATGGAATTAAGTATGCATCTTGTGGGCTTATATGGAAAAAATATGGTAAAGAGATAATAAAAAGATTAGGGATAAAAGATGTTGATTTATTTTTTGAATCAATAGATAAAAACTTAATAATGGACATAGATAGAGATGATAATGGGCAACCTTTAAAAAATGAACCTGAAGTAAAACAACAAACCATTCCAAATTTAATAGGAAGTTTTAATCCTTCTTGGAATGAAAATAATAAAGAAAGTGAAAACTTTTTAAAAGCGTTATCTTTTGCTAATACTATTTTTAATAACATGATTAACAAGATGTTATCTAAAGAACTAGCTAAGGATATAGTAGAAGAAAAAATAAATGAAAGTAAAAATGGTATATTAATTCTAGATAATTATATGCCATGGAAAGACATTGTGTTAACTTCTAGTAATCCTAAAGCTAAAGATATATTATATGCTGTATTTCCATCAAAAAGGGGTGGATATAACGTTGTTGCAACACCGGCATCACCAGGTAGTTTTGATGTTAAAAAAACTTTTCCTAAGGATTGGGCTGGAAAAGAAAATGAAGAATTACAAGAAATAAGCGGTGTTAAAACCATTACTTTCTGTCATAAAAACTTATTTATATGTGCGTGTAAAACCTTTGATGATGCTGTTAAGATAGCTGAAATAGCAATTAATAACAAGGAAGTATAAAACAAAAAATATTATAAAATTTGCATTTTACACTTAACTTTGCTATAATATCTATCGCAATTTGAAGATTGTTATTCATTTTGTTATAATACATATATATGTAGGTGATAAAATATGAAAATAAATGATGTTGAAGAACCCATTATAGCGGTAAGAAGAAGTCAGTATCCTACTGATGAAAAACCTGAGTTTTTATTACTAGGTAGAAGTAACGTTGGAAAATCTAGTTTTACAAACTCGATAATGGAAAGAAAGAATTTAGCTAGAATATCTAGTAAACCTGGCAAAACTCAAACCATTAACTTTTATAAAGTTAATAATGATTTTTACTTAGTTGATGTACCTGGATATGGTTATACATCATCAGGAAAGCAAGATCAAAAGAAATTTGGTATGATGATAGAAGAATATTTATCTGAAAGAGAAAATCTAAACCAAGTGTTTATGTTAATTGATTTTAGACACAAACCAACCGAAGATGATTTACTTATGTATAACTTCTTGAAGTTTCATGGAGTAAAAGTAACGCTAATTGCAACAAAGGTTGATAAAGTAGGTTCTTCTCAAAGAGAAAAATATAGAAAGCAAATTATAGATAACATTGATTTAGCAATTGGAGATGATCTTGTTTTGTTCTCTTCTAAAACCAAACTTGGTAAAAAAGAGATACAAAGTATAATAGCTAAGGAAGTTTATGGTGAAGATACCATATAAACTTCTTTTTTTTATTAATTTATGTTATAATTTATAAACGAAAAAGAGGTGGTATTTATGAAGTTACCAACTATTGCTTTGGTAGGAAGACCAAACGTAGGTAAATCTACTATATTTAATAGATTAGTAGGTAAAAAGCAAGCAATAATAGAAGATACTCCAGGGGTAACAAGAGATAGGATTTATGGCACTGGTACTTATTATGACTATAAGTTTAACGTTATTGATACTGGTGGTATAGATATTGGAGAGGATGCTTTTAATAAAGAAATTAAAATGCAGGCTGAGTTAGCGATTGATGAAGCAGACATAGTTATTTTTATTGTTGATGGTAAAGAAGGGATGACTACTAATGATTTAGTTGTTAGAGATATTTTAAGACGTAGTAATAAAAAAGTGGTAGTTGCAATAAATAAAGTTGATAATAAAAAGACTTTGGAAAATATATATGACTTTTATGAGTTAGGTTTTGATTATTATATTCCAATATCAGGTTCACATAACCTTGGAATGGATGATTTAATGGATGAGGTAACTAGTGGTTTTAAAAAACAAATAGAAGAAGAGTATACACCTGACGTTGTTAAGTTTTGTGTTATAGGCAGACCAAACGTAGGTAAATCATCACTTGTAAACGCAATCTTAAATGAAGAAAGAGTAATAGTAAGTGATGTAGCAGGTACTACTCGTGATACGGTTGATACAGAGTTTAATTATGAAAAAGAAAAATTTGTTGTGATAGATACTGCTGGAATGAGAAAAAAAGGTAAAGTATATGAATCAGTTGAAAAATATAGTTTACTTCGTAGCATGAAAGCAATTGATAGAAGTGATGTATGTGTTGTTGTAATAAATGCTGAAGAAGGGATTATAGAACATGATAAACATATCGCTAGTTATGCTATAGAATCAGGTAAAGCACTAGTTTTGGTAGTAAATAAATGGGATACCGTTGATGATAAAAATAACATAAAGGATTTTACTAAGTTAATAAGAGCAGAATTTCAATTCTTAAGCTATGTTCCAATTGTATTTTTATCCGCTAAAACAAAGAAAAGACTTGCAACTTTAATGCCTGAGGTTATAAAGGTATTTAACAACTCTAAAAGAGAAGTTAAAACTAGCGTATTAAATGATGTTATAACTGATGCAGTAGCTCTTCAAGCTCCACCATCATATAAAGGTAAAAGACTTAAAATATATTTTACTGCACAAACAGGTATTGCGCCACCTAAGTTTACTTTTCATGTTAATAATAAAGGTTTAGTGCATTTTTCATACGAAAGATACTTAGAAAATAAAATAAGAGAAAACTTTGATTTTGAAGGTACACCAATAGAATTTCAATTTAAAAATAGAAATGAATAATTATGTAGTAAAAAACGTAGACAATAGATAAAAAATGTCTGCGTTTTTTGTTTGACAATTATTATTTTTGGCATTAGAATAAAATTAAGCTTTGTATGTAAAGGGAGTTGTTTAATAATGAAGATATTATTTATATCAGATATTCATGGTATTACTAAAAATTTAAATATTATAGAAGATAAAATAAAAAAGGAAAGGATAGATAAATTAGTTTGTTTAGGTGATTTATACTATCCTGGACCTACTTATGATAACAAATATATTATAGAAAGTAATAAGGTAAAAGAATTTTTAACTAAATACCAAGAAATCTTAATATGTATGAAAGGAAATTGTGATTCAACAGTAGACATTAAAGCTAGTGATTTTCCAATATGTGATGGTGTTTCATTAATTTACGTAGATGATTTAAACATATATATAACACATGGAAATGAGTATAGTTTTGAAAAAGATAGAAAATTTAACAAAAATGGTATTTTAATATATGGACATGAACATGTACCTTATATTAAGAGAAAAAATGGCATGATTTTTATAAATGTTGGTTCAATTTCATTGCCTAAAAATGAAATTGAAACTTATGTAATATATGATAATAAAAAATTTATTATTTACGATATAAATAATAATATAATTGAAAGTATAGAACTATAATCGCCTTCTACTATGACTTATTTAAAAGAATCGGGTAAATATATATAATATTTATGAATTACAATAAAAATAGTATACTTTTTTTGACAATATTTTTAAGAATAGTTTATATAATAAACTTTTAAAAAGAAAGGACTAATATATGAACTATTACAATGAGATAAAAAATGAACTAATAAATAACGAGGTATATAAAAAAGTAAAAGACTATTCTAAAAATAAAAGTGATTTAAGAACTTGTTATAACGTGGGGAAACTGCTTAGTGATGCTGGTAAGCATTATGGCGAAAGTATAATAGAAAAATATTCTGTTAGATTAACTTATGAATTGGGCAAACGATATAATAAGTCTTCTCTTAAAAGAATGAGGCAATTTTATATTATTATTGAAAAAGGTGCGACATTGTCGCACCTATTGACATGGAGTCATTATGTTGAGCTTCTGCCACTTAATAATATAAATGAAATTAATTATTATGTGAAAGTAATCGAAGAACAAAATATATCAGTAAGAAAATTAAGAGAACGCATCAAAAATAATGAATATGAAAGATTAGAAGATAAAACCAAGTTAAAACTTATTAATAAAGAAAAAACAAAGGTACACGACTTTATTAAGAATCCGATATTAATAAAAAATAAATATAATACAGATAAAATATCAGAAAAAATGCTACAACAATTTATTTTAGAAGATATACCTTATTTTTTAAAAGAATTAGGTAATGGGTTTTGTTTTATTGATAATGAATTTCCTATAAAAATTGGTGATCGTTATAACTACATAGATATATTATTATATAATATTATTTATAAATGCTATGTGGTAGTAGAGCTTAAAACGACAGAATTAAAAAAAGAATATATTGGTCAAATACAAACTTATATGAATTATATTGATAAAAATATTAAAACTAATAATGAAACGTTAACGATAGGAATTATTATTTGCAAAAAGAATAATAAATTTGTTATGGGATATGTAAGTAATAAAAATATATTTGAAAGAGAATATCAACTTATAAATTAATTATTAACCATGTAATTTATGTTGCATATATTATTTTAGGAGTGATAATTAATGGGAATAACTGATAGTTTTCTTAATAAGGTAGAAAGAAAAACAAACGTAAGTAAAGAATCTATATTGGAATTAGCGGGTAGACTAAAAGATGGTAATTTGAAAGATGAAAAAACAATTAGAGGAGTAATAGATGAATTATCTAAATTAACCGGCAAAACGGTTTCTAAAGAACAATCGGATAAAATAGTAAAAGCAGTAGTAGGAGATCAAATACCAAATAATTTAGAAAGCATGATTGATTAAGAAGAAATTTTTCTTCTTTTTTTCATATTCTTTACTTATTTTCATAGTATTTAATGAGATTGAAAAGAAAGTAGGGATTATATGGAAAAATACGATATTATTAAAGATATATCACAAAGAACTGGTGGCGATATATATTTAGGAGTAGTAGGAGCGGTTAGGACTGGTAAATCAACGTTTATAAAAAAATGTATTGAGAACTTAGTTGTACCCAATATAAAAGATGAATATGAAAGAAAAAGATGCTTAGACGAAGTACCTCAAACAGCTCAGGGAAAAACAATTATGACCATAGAACCAAAGTTTGTTCCTTCTAACGCAGCAACAATTCAAATAGAAGACTTTACCGCCAATATAAGGCTAATTGACTGCGTAGGTTATGTAATTGATGCTGCTAAGGGTTATGAAGATGAAAACGGGCCTAGAATGGTTAGAACGCCTTGGTATGATGAAGAAATACCATTTGTTGAAGCTGCTGAGATAGGTACTGAAAAAGTAATAAGAGATCATTCGACCATCGGCATTGTTGTTACAACAGACGGAAGTTTTGGTGAAATAAAAAGAGATGATTATGTAGCAGCGGAAAATCAAGTTATAAGTGAGTTAAAAGAAATAGGAAAACCATTTATCGTTGTTTTAAATTCAGCTCATCCAACTCATCCAGATACCGAAAGATTAGCTGAAAATTTAAGAAATGAACACAATGTTCCAGTTGTTCCAGTTAGTGTTGAAGCAATGGGTGAAAAAGAGATTTATAATATATTAAAAGAAGCTTTATTTGAATTTCCGGTACTAAGTGTTAATGTTAATATGCCAGATTGGATAGCATGTCTTTCATATAAGCATCCAGTAAAAAAAGAATATATAGAAAAGATTAAAGAAAGTGTGGTAGAAGTTGATAAAGTACGTGATGTTGATAAGATAATTGAGCATTTTAATGGGTGTGAACATATTAGTAAAGCATATCTTTCTGAAATTAATACAGCAGAAGGTGAAATTACAATAAACTTAGAAGCACCAGATGGATTATATAATGTAGTTTTAAACGAAATAATTGGAACTGAAATAGATTCAAAAGCTAAACTTATTAGTTTATTTACAGAATTAAATGAGACAAGAGAAGAATTTTCGCAGTTTAAAGAAGCAATTAAAATGGTTAAGCAAACTGGTTACGGAACATCATTTCCAACCATTAAAGACATGAAGTTAGATACTCCAGAAATAATAAAACAAGGAACAAGGTATGGAGTTAAGTTAAAAGCAGTAGCACCTTCTATTCACATGATAAGAGTGGACGTTGAATCAACCTTTGAACCAATTATAGGATCTGAAACACAAAGTAAAGAACTTATTGATAACTTAATGAAAGATTATGAAACTGACCCACAAAGTGTATGGAAAAGTGAAATGTTTGGTAGAAGCTTAGATAATATTGTTCAAGAAGGAATACGTGGTAAATTATCACTTATGCCAGATAACATAAGACATAAACTTCAAACTACTTTAACTAAAGTAGTAAATAAAGGTTCTAATAACATGATAGCTATAGTAATATA
>CALZLL010000012.1 GCA_945788325.1 uncultured Clostridium sp. | reverse complement strand
TACTTGACAAGTGCTAAAAATAGTGGTATAACATAATTGTAAGGAAAGGAAGATGATTAATATGAGTTTAATCCCAAGAAATTATTTTGGTGATATTTTTGAAGACTTTATGCCTAGTACAAGAGAGGATAACATGAAGTGTGATATTTACGAAAAGGATGGCGATTATCATATTGAAATGGATGTTCCGGGATTTGATAAAAGTGAAATCAAAATCGAAGCTAAGAAAGACTATTTAACGATAACTGCCGAAAAATCTAATGAAGTAAACGATGAAGATGATAGTAAAAATTATATTCACCGTGAAAGAACTTATGGTAAATATCAAAGATCGTTTTATTTGCATGATTTAGATTCAGAAAAAATAGATGCTGAATTTAATAATGGCGTTCTAAAAATAGTTGTTCCTAAAAAGGATGAAGCTGAAGATAAAAAATACATCGAAATAAAGTAATATAAATGAAAATATCAATGAGAAATTTGATATTTTCTTTTTTTGTAGCTCGTGTTATAATTACGATAGAATAAAAATAGAATAGGAAGGGTAACATGACAGAATTAGAAAAATTAGATGGATATTTTAGAGCGGCTAATTATTTATCAGCTTGCCAATTATATTTACTTGATAATCCGCTTTTAAAAAGACCACTTGTAAAAGAAGATATTAAAAAGAAGATAGTAGGGCACTGGGGAACGGTGCCAGGGCAAAATTTTGTTTATACACATTTAAACAGAATAATAAATAAATATGACTTGGATGTTATTTATTTATCAGGACCAGGCCATGGCGGTAACTTTATGGTTGCTAATACGTACTTAGAGGGTAGTTATACTGAAAAGTATCCTAGTATTACCGAAGATGAAGATGGTATGAAAAAGTTATTTAAACAGTTTTCTTTTCCAGGTGGAATTCCTTCTCATGTTGCACCAGAAACACCAGGTTCTATTCATGAGGGCGGAGAATTAGGGTATTCTCTATCACACGCTTTTGGTGCAGTACTTGATAATCCTAATTTAATAGCGGCATGCGTAGTTGGAGATGGTGAAGCTGAAACAGGTCCACTTGCAACTAGTTGGCATGGAATAAAATTTTTAAACAGAAAAACAGATGGAGTTGTGTTACCAATTCTTCATTTAAATGGGTATAAAATAAGTAATCCAACAATTTTTTCTAGAATGTCTGATGATGAGCTAGCAAGTTTCTTTTATGGATTAGGTTATAAAACATATTTAGTATCTGGTAGTGATGAGATTTTAATGCATAAGAAAATGTCAGCTACCATGGATGCTATATTGAAAGATATTAAAGATATTAAAAATTCTAAAGATGACGAAAAAGTAAGATGGCCAATGATAATATTAAGAACACCAAAAGGATGGACTGGGCCTAAACAAGTAGATGGTAAAAACATAGAAGGTTCTTTTAGAGCACATCAAGTTCCCATTTCTATGGAAAAAGAAGAACATTTAAAACAATTAGAAGATTGGCTTAGAAGTTATAAACCAGAAGAATTATTTGATGAAGACGGACGATTAATAGAGGAACTAAAAGATACCTGCCCTAAGGGTGAAAAACGTATGGGATCAAGTTTATACACCAATGGTGGTTATTTAAGAAAAGATTTAATAATGCCTGATTTTGCTGATTATGCTGTTGATGTACCTTTTCCAGGAAGTGTAAAAAAACAAGACATGCTTGTTTTAAGTAGTTTTATAAAAGATATATTTATGCTTAATGATTCAAATAGAAACTTTAGAATATTTGGACCAGACGAGACTATGTCTAATAGATTATATGACGTATTTGATGTAACAAATAGGGATTGGCAATTAGATATAAAAGAAAATGATGAATATTTATCAAAAGATGGTAGGGTAATGGATTCTATGTTATCAGAACACATGTGTGAGGGAATGTTAGAAGGTTATTTATTAACCGGTAGACATGGCTTTTTTGCAAGTTATGAAGCATTTATAAGAATAGTAGATTCCATGGCTGCTCAACATGCTAAATGGCTTAAGGTATGTAATGAAATACCATGGAGAAAACCTATATCATCACTTAACTTTTTGCTAGCATCAAACGTATGGCAACAAGATCATAATGGTTTTACCCATCAAGATCCAGGATTTTTAGATCATGTGGCAAATAAAAAAGTAGACGTTGTAAGAATGTATTTACCACCTGATGCAAATTGCTTATTATCATGCATGGATCATTGTTTAAAAAGCAAGAATTACGTCAATGTAATAGTAGCTTCAAAACATCCTTCATATCAGTGGCTTAACATGAAAGATGCAATAAGACATTGTACTAATGGAATTGGTACTTGGGATTTTGTTAGTAATGATGCTAATCCGGATTTAATAATGGCATGTGCCGGAGATACTCCAACGGTTGAGACGATTGCCGCTACTAAAATATTAAAAGAATATTTACCAGACTTAAAAATTAGATTTATAAACGTAGTTGATTTAATGAAACTTGATTCTACTACTAATCATCCACATGCTTTAAGTGATACAACATACGATTATTTATTCACAAAAGATAAACCAATTATATTTGCGTATCACGGGTATCCAACACTTATTCATGAATTAACATACTTTAGACATAACCATAACATACATGTTCATGGATACCTTGAAGAAGGCACTATAACCACGGCTTTTGACATGAGGGTAAAAAATAAGATTGATAGATTTAACCTTGTTATTGATGCTGCCCAAAACCTAGATTTAGGTGATAAGGGTGAAAAAATAATTAGTGATATGAATAAAAAATTAGAAGAACATGCTAAGTATATAGTTGATAAAGGTGAAGATTTAGAAGAAATAAGAAATTGGAACTTTTAACATAGATGTTAAGCAAAATTGACAAATTTCCAACTATAATTGCTAGACGAGGTAGTAATAAATTGGTAATATAATGTAGAAAAAAGGAGAAAGTAGTGTATGAAATTTGAAGAAAAGTTAATATATTTAAGAAAGAAAAGCCTATTATCTCAAGAGGGATTGGCAGATAAACTTAACGTAACAAGACAAACCGTGTCTAAATGGGAGCTAGGTCAAACCAAACCAGATATGGATAAGTTAGTAGAAATGTCAAAACTATTTAACGTTAGCGTAGATGTATTAACAAATGATAATTTATCCATAGAAGAAGAAAAAGAAAAAGTAAAACAAATTAAGAAAAATAATAATGAAGGCGGAAGAAAATTCATATTATATATTTTAATAATTATATTTATAGCAGCACTTGCAACTTTATCATATAGGATAGCAAGTTCTATAAAAGAAAGAAATGATGCTTTAAAAGAAGAAATTAGAAAAGAAAAAGAAAAGCAAGAAAAAAAACAACAAGAAATAGAAAACGAGGTTAAAGAACAACAAGAAAAAGTTCAAAAAGAACTAGAAGAATCAGAAAATCAAAAAGAAAAAGATAATTTTAATAGAAACTATGAGTTTTGGTCAGGTACTCAAACAAGTATGATAGTATCGAATATAATAGATTCTGCTATTGCAAACAACAAAAAGAGCACCGAGCATTTGATAGAATTTATATTTGATGGAACATCCTATGGAACTGACGCTAATAATATAAAAACAATAAAAAGTAGCTTAAAAAATTTTAAGGGTCACGAAATACAATATTATGAAATATCACTTGATTATGATGAAAATGGTTTTGTTAATAAAATAACCATAGAAACAAGGTAAGGGGGAAAATAATATGATAATAAATATATGTTTAATAATAGTAATAATAATAACTGGTACGTTGCTTATAACTTATAATAGATTTATAAAAGCAAATAATAGGGTAAAGCAAAGAGAATCTGACATAGATGTTTTATTAAACCAAAGGTTTGATTTATTACCTAACTTAATAGAAACAGTAAAGGGATATGCAAAGCATGAGTCATCAACTTTAACCGAAATAACTAACTTAAGATCAGAGTATCAAAAAACTGATTTTAGCGTTGATGAAACAAATCAAATTGATAGAAGTTTTAATAAAATAATTGCGTTAGCTGAAAGTTATCCTGAATTAAAAGCAAATACTAACTTTTTAGACTTACAATCTAATTTAAAAGAAATAGAAGATAAACTAATTATTGCTAGAACAAATTATAATAGATCTGTTGAGATATTTAATAATTTAGTAGAATCTATTCCTTCTAACATAGTTGCTAAAATATTTGCTTTTGAAAGGAAAGAATTCTTTAAGTTAGATGATGATAAAAAAGAAAATATTAAAGTTGATTTTTCTAAATAAGCATTGTGTTTTCAATGCTTATTTTTATGTATTGTAATAGTTTAGTTTGTATTATAAAGTATATGGTGAAATAAACAAGTTAATCATGTTATATAAGCATTTGCCCTGGAGATTAAAAAGTGTTAATAAAAGGTGAAAGTTTAGAAAAAATAAGAAACTGGCAATTCTAAATATTTGCTTTTTTTTTATATAAATGCTATATTATTTACGCAGTAAAAAAATCAATAGGGGGTTTTTGTAATGGAAAATAAGAATATTTTTCAAAGGATGAAAATGGATATTCCAGAGCTTAGTGAGTACTATATGTTAAAAAGAAAAGAAAGATTTGATGCTGGCGTTCCATTAAAAGGAATTAAACTAAGGAAATTAATACATCCTTTTCCATATTTTTTAGTTAAATTAGATAGGGTGTTAAAGAAAAGAAATTTTGAATTAATAAATGACGATAGAATTAAAACTAATCGTCCTATAATATATGCTTGTACTCATATTGGCGGCGACGATGTTCAAGCAGCATTTGAAGGAATAAAAAAACACGCGTATTTATTTATGGGGGACCCAAAAGGAGCCTATAAAGATGAAGGTGGTCTTTTGGTTTTTATGAATGGTGTTATTATCCTTGAAACTAAAAATAAAGATGATAGAAGAATTGCAAAAATAAGAGCAACTGAGCTTCTTAATAGGAGGGCTGATCTTGCTATGTATCCAGAAGGTGCTTGGAATTTATCACCTAATCTTCTTGTTATGGGTTTATATTTGGGATTAGTTCAGATAGCTCGTGCAACAGGAGCGGATATAGTGCCTGTTGGTATAGAACAATATGATAACGATTTTGTCGTAAGTATTGGTAAAAATATTAGTATGGAAGAAACTAAAAATATGTCTGAACAAGAACTTAATTTATATTTAAGAGATTGTATGGCAACAGAAAAATGGCGAATAATTGAAAGTAGAGGTATAAATAATAGAAAAGATATAAATACAACAATTGATGATTTTGAAACTGAAATAATAAATAGATGCCCATATGAATTTACTGTTGAAGATATGAAAAATGATAGATTTCATGATAAGGACGTTGTAGAAGAAAAAGAGGTATTTAATCATTTAAAAAAATTAAATATAAATAGTAAGAATGCTTTTTTAATTAATAAAAGAAATCATAATTAAAATGACTTTACATCATTTACTCTTTGAATTGATTAATAAAAACTGACATGTTATTATTATTCTAGGAGGATTAGTTGATATGGAAACACTTATATTACCAATTGCAACACAATTATTAGCTTTTTTACTAGTTGCTATGTTTTTTAGAAAAAAGAGAATTAAAAATAGTGAAACTAAAATATATTCTAAAATGCTTATAATAAATTTTATTTATGCATTATTGGCTATTGTTGCTTATTTTTATGCTAAAACCATTGGAAATGTATTAATTATAGGAATAATGCAGAAAATATATCTTTGTCTTATGATTTTAATGATAAATTATATAGTTATATATAATTTTACGATATTAAGAATAAAGTCAGGACTTAGAAAAATTTTGTCTGTTATTATACAGTTAATAAATTTAGTAATTATTATTTTAATTCTAATTTGTCCAATAAATGTTATAAATGAAGGAAATATATTAGATAATAGTGGATTATCTTATAATATTGCTTTTTTCTCAGTAATTGGGTATCTTACTTTAATTACGGCAAGCTCAATTGCAATCTATATTCAAAATAGAAAAAGTTTTAAGAAATCCATACCTTTTATTGTTCTTATAATATTATATATACTTGGAATTATTCTAAGAAGTTATTGTCCTTCAGTTATGTATGATAATTTCTTATTTACTTATATGCTGTTTATTATGTATTTTACGATTGAAAATCCAGATTTAAAAGTACTTAATGAGCTAATTAGAAATAGAGAACTAATAGAAAGTCAAATAGAAGATAAATCAGAATTCTTATTTGAAATGTCTATAGGAATAAAAAAACCAGCTAAAAATATATTAGAACTTACAAAAACTTATTATAAATTAGATGATCAATTAGATAAGAATGATGTTATTAGATTAATTGCAGATAATGCAAATGAACTAATATTTAAAACTAATAATATACTTGATGTGTCTTCGATGGATGCTAGTAAAATTAGTATTAGTAAAGAGAAATATGACGTTCATAAATTATTTAAACAAATTGAAGCTTTATCAAAAAGCAAGATGGAAAAAGATAATGTTAAACTAACATTTAATATCAATTCTAATGTTCCGCAAACATTAAGTGGTGATGAAATAAGACTAAAACAAATTGTTATGTCTGTAATTCAAAATTCAATTAGTAATACAACAGTTGGTTTTATTGACGTTAATATAGATTCAATAAATAGGTATGGTGTGTCAAGGTTAGTTATTAAAATAGAAGATTCTGGTGTTGGTATGGATATTGAGAAGGTAAATAGCATACTAGATAATCCAAGTAACTTAACTCAAGAAGAAATTAAAAAAATTGATAAGTTAAATGTTAGTCTTCCTGTTGCAATTAAAATGATTAAATTATTAGATGGTAATATAAATATTAAAAGTGTTCCAAAAAAAGGTACTATTACAACGATAGTAATTGATCAAAAATATGTTGAAGATACTAATAATGAAGTTATTGAAAATCTAGAAAAATATTCTTCATATATATTTAATAAAAAAAGAATTTTACTAGTGGATGATGATAAAGAGGAAACATTATTAATAAAAAATGAGCTTGCTAAATACAATGTTGAAGTAACATCTACATTAGTTGGTAAGGAAGCTATTGATAAGATAAATTCTCAAAAGAAATATGATTTAATAATTATAGATGATGAATTAAAGTTGAATAATGCACTTGAAATATTAAAAGAGCTTAAAAGAAACAAAAAATTTAATGTACCAGTTATTGTTATGCTTGAAAAGAATAAAGAACATTTTAAAGATGACTATATAGAATCTGGATTTTCTGATTATATATTAAAAAATAATCTAACCGAAGAATTAAAAAGAATATTTGAAAAAGAAAATTAAAAATAATTTTCTTTTTTTGTTACAATATTTTAAATAATTCATACTATAAAATACGGGGTGAAATAAGTGAACTGGTTTGGAAGTATAAGTCCTGTCATGCAAGCCTTTATTGCGTGTTTATTTACTTGGTTAGTAACATCTCTTGGAGCTTTAACCGTCTTTTTCTTTAAATCAATCAATAAAAAGGTCCTTGATACAGTACTAGGTTTTTCAGCTGGTATAATGATTGCGGCGTCCTTTTGGTCATTAATTGCACCGGCTCTTGATTTATCCGAATCTTTGGGATACATAGTATGGCTATTACCAGCTTTAGGTTTTATTATAGGTGGTTTGTTTGTACTTTTATCCGATAAATTTTTAGATAAAGTATTAAATGGTAATAATAAAATAAACAAAGGATCGCTTAAAAAAAATATTTTGTTAATTTGTGCAATAACCATTCATAATATTCCGGAAGGAATGGCGGTAGGAGTAGCTTTTGGCGGACTTTCTAGCGGAGTATCTGGTATGTCCTTAGTAGGAGCTTTAATGTTAACGTTAGGAATAGGGGTTCAAAATTTTCCAGAAGGAGCAGCGGTATCATTACCTCTTAGAAGTGAGGGACTTTCAAGAACAAAAAGTTTTATATTAGGCACTTTATCTGCAATAGTAGAACCAGTAGCGGCAGTAATAGGTGCTATACTTGTTACTTATGTAAATAGTATATTACCATTTTTACTTTCCTTTGCAGCGGGTTGCATGATATTAGTTGCGGTAAGAGAATTGTTACCTGAATCATTTGAAAAAAATAAAAATCTATCAACGTTAGGTTTTATTATAGGATTTGTCATAATGATGGTTTTAGATGTGGCTTTAGGATAAGGTTAGAACAAATTATTCTAACTTTTTTTAATTTGTGGTAGAATACATTTAAGGGAGGATTTTTATGAAAAAGACGGTTTTGATAACGGGGGCTTCACGTGGAATTGGAAAAGCTACCGCAGTAGAATTTGCAAAAAATGGATATAACGTGGTAATTAATTATGTTTCGAATGATTATGCTGCATCAAGCTTAAAAAGTTTTATTGTGGAAAACTATGATGTAGACGTAATGCTTTGTAAGTGTGATGTATCACATGAAGAAGATGTTAAAAAAATGGTTAGTGATATAATTAGTCATTTTGGATGTATTGATGTGTTAGTTAATAACGCTGGTATTGCTATTGATACTACGTTTGAAGATAAAACTATTGAAAACTTTAAAAAGACGTTAGATGTTAATTTAATAGGTCCGTTTATTGTTTCTAGAGAAGTAGGTAAATATATGATTAAGCAAAAAAAAGGTAGTATAGTTAATGTTTCATCGACTAATGGATTAGAAACTTATTATGAATATAGTTTGGATTATGATGCGTCTAAAGCTGCCTTAATTAATTTAACTCATAACTTGTCAGAATATTTTGCCCCTTATATAAGGGTAAATGCTGTTGCACCTGGTTGGGTAAATACTGAAATGAATAAAGAAATAGATGAAAATCAAATGGAAGAAATAAAAGATAAATATTATTTAGAAAGATTAGGAGAACCAGAAGAAATAGCTAAAGCAATATATTTTTTAGCAAGTGATGATGCAAGTTATATAAATAACGAAGTTTTAAGAGTAGATGGAGGATGTAATCACGCATAATAAATAGTATGTCGAAATATGTCGATAGAAAAATTTATAAAATTATTTACATACGAACATATGTATGCTAGTATATTAATTATCATTAATTGATTGGAGGCTAGCATGAAAGAACAAAAATTAAAAACAATAACGAATTTATTTGAAGGTAATGAAATTAGAAGCATTTGGAATAGTGAAAAAGAAGATTACTATTTCAGTGTAGTAGATGTAATAGGTGTTTTAACTGAAAGTGAGAATCCTAGACACTATTGGGTTGTATTAAAATCCAGATTGAAAAAAGAGGGGAGTGAGTTGGTCACAAATTGTGACCAACTGAAACTAAAATCATCGGATGGTAAATTTTATAAACAAGATGTACTTGATACTGAAGGTATATTTAGACTTATAGAATCTGTTCCATCGTCTAAAGCAGAACCTTTTAAGGTGTGGTTAGCATCTTTAGGAAAAGAAAGAATAGATGAAGTTTTTGATCCCGAAAAAGCAATTCATAGAGCGATAGAATACTATATGAATCATGGTTATCCATCTGAATGGATAGAAAGAAGATTAAAAGCTATTTTAGATAGAAATAAACTTACTAAAGTATGGAAAGATAATGGTATAGAAAAAACAAGTGAATATGCTATTTTAACTAATGAAATATATAAAGCTTGGTCTGGAATGAAGGCATCTGAATACAAAGATTTTAAAGGTATTAGAAAAGAATCCCTAAGGGATAATATGAGTGATTTAGAACTTTTACTAACTGATATAGGAGAAGTAACTACAAGGGAACTAGCTAAAGAACATAAACCACATGGTTTAAAGGCTAATAAAATGATAGCAAAAGCAGGCGGTGAAATAGCTAGTAATACTAAAAAAGATATAGAACAAAAACTTGGTAAGAAAGTTATCAACAGTAAAAATAATTTAAATTATAAATATATAGAAGATAAAGAAGAAATAGGAACTAAATAAGGAGTATTGATATGTATAACAAATTTGGAATAAGTGATAAAGCTAAAGAGTTAGTTTTGAAATCAGAAGAAAGTTTAACAGAAGAATTTAAAAAAATAGATGATATATGTGATATAAATAGCTTAAAAGTACTTAGAGCATTTAATAATAAAAAAATATCAGAAGTTCATTTTAATACCACAACTGGTTATGGTTATGATGATGTAGGCCGTGATGCTATAGAAAAAGTATTTGCGGAAACCTTAGGTTCAGAAGATGCTTTAGTTAGAAGTCAGTTTATATCAGGTTCCCATGCTTTATGTGTGGCTTTATTTGCATATCTAAGACCAGGAGATACCATGCTTAGCATAACTGGAACTCCTTATGATACACTTCATGAAGTAATAGGAATTAAAGAAAATAATAGTTCTTTAAAAGCTTTTGGTGTTAATTATGATGAAATTGATTTAGTGGATAATGATTTTGATTATGAAAAAATAAAAGAATGTATTACTAATAATAAGATTAAGTTAATAGAAATACAAAGAAGCAAAGGTTATTCTACAAGAAAAAGTATTACTATTGATAAAGTAGAAAAAGTAGTTAGTTTTATTAAAAACATTGATAAAGATATAATTATCATGGTTGATAATTGTTATTGTGAATTTGTAGAAGATAAAACGCCAACAGAGGTTGGAGCAGATGTTATGGTTGGTTCTTTAATTAAGAACTTAGGTGGTGGTATAGCACCTAACGGAGCTTATATTGCTGGTAAAAAAGAGTTAGTTGATTTAGCGGGTGAAAGATTAACTTTACCTGGCGAAGGAAGAGAAGTGGGACCAACACTTGGAATTAATAAACAAATCTTACAAGGACTATTTTTAGCACCAAGCGTAGTTGCATCAGCACTTAAAACGGCCGTTTTAACAAGTAAAGTCTTAGAAGATTTAGGTTATGATGTAGAACCTAAATATAATGATATAAGAGCGGATATTGTTCAAAATATTATATTTAAAAATGAAAATGATTTAGTAGAATATTGTGGTGGTATACAAAGTGCATCACCAATTGATTCATTTTCAAAACCACTTCCATGGGATATGCCTGGTTATGATGATAAAGTGGTTATGGCAGCGGGAGCCTTTACTCAAGGTTCATCGATTGAACTTTCTTGTGATGGACCAATTAGAGAACCATTTATAGCATATCAACAAGGAAGTCTTACTTATTCATATGGCAAAATAGCAGTTATGAAGGCTGTTACAAAGCTAATTGAAAAATAAGTAGTTCTTTTCTTTATACTTTTTAATTTAGGTGTTATAATAAATCATGAAGGTGTAAGTATGAAAAATAAGGGTTTTGTTATAATTTTATTACTTTCTTTTTCATTATTATTTTCAAGTCTTTATGTTAGTTATTTTTCAAGAAACATATATGTAAAGAATTTTGAAGAATATGATGAAATAGAAGTATTTAAAAAATATAAAAATAAAAAAATTGATGTATGTTATGGAACTAAAAATAATTGTAAAAGTATTTTATATAAAGTAAAAGGTTCAGTTAATACTAAAAGGTTAGGAACGTATACAATAACTTATATGGCTGATTATAAAGATATTCATTTATCTAAAAGTAAGAAAATAAAGGTAGTTGATACAAAAAAACCAGAATTAATTATTGAAGGTGCTTTTACTAACGTATGTCCAAATGGTAAAACTGAAGGAATAAAAATAATTGCTAATGATAATTATGATGGTGATATATCAGATAAGGTTAAGTATAAAATTAAAGATAATAAAATAATATATAAGGTATCAGATTCTTCTGGTAACACTACTAGAAAAGAGTTCGATGTTAATATTATGGATAATAAAGGACCTACGATAATTTTAAATGATGAAAGTACGTTATATCTAAGTGTTGGTTCTAAATATAATGAACCAGGTTATGTTGCAATTGATGATTGTGATGGTAATATAACTGAAAATGTTAAGGTAACGGGCAATGTTGATACGTCTAAAAAGGGTACTTATGAGCTTGTATATTCTGTAAGTGATGAGTATGGTAATGAAACCACGGTAAATAGAATAATTAAAGTATTTCCTAAAAATGATTATAAACCGGAAGCTCTAGATGGAAAAACGATATATTTAACATTTGATGATGGGCCTGGTCCACATACTGCAAGACTTCTTGATATATTAAAAAATTATAATGTAAAAGCTACTTTTTTCGTAACTGGATATAATAACAATTACAATGAATTGTTAAAAAGAGAAGCTGCTGAAGGGCATACCGTTGGTCTTCATAGTTATACCCATAATTATGGATTAATATATTCAAGCGTTGATTCTTACATGGAAGATTTACTTAGAGTGCAAGAAAAAGTAAGAGAATATACTGGTATTGAATCTAAAATAATTAGGTTTCCAGGTGGAAGTAGTAATACAATAAGTAGAAAATATAAAACTATGATAATGACTGATTTAACCAAAAAGGTTGAAGAAATAGGCTTTAGATATTTTGATTGGACAATAATTTCAGGGGATGCCGGTGATACTAAAGACTCTAATCAAATTGTACAAAATGTAATAAGTAGAATAAAAGAAAACGAGGTAAACGTTGTTTTAATGCATGATATAAAACCATATACAGTTGATTCTATTGAAAGAATAATAGAATATGGACTTGCTAATGGATATATGTTTGCACCGCTTACTATGGAGAGCCCTGTTGTTCATCAAAAAGTTAATAACTAAAACGCAATTATTTGCGTTTTTCTTATGGCTTAATAATTATTCATTTTTTTCTTTTTTTCATTAAATATTAATGAAAAGGGGGAAAATATGGAAAAAAGGGGAATTGATATTTCTCATCACCAAGGTGATATAGACTTTGACAAATTAAAAGGTAACATAGACTTTGCAATGGTAAGAACAAGCTATGGTTCATTTTATGAAGATAAGAAATATAAACAAAACATATTAGGTTTAGAAAGGGTAAAAATACCATACGGATTGTATCATTTTTCATATGCAACAAGTGTAGATTCTGCAAAAAAAGAAGCAGAAGGATTTATAAACATAATAAAAAAATATAATCCAACTTATCCTGTTGTAATAGACATAGAAGCATCTGATAGAACATCTAATGTAAGAGGTGATACTTTAGTTGATATAGCAGATACCATATGTAAAAAAATAGAGGAAGCAGGTTACTATGCTATGATATATGCTAATTTAGATTATTTAAATAATAAATTAAATGACAGCAGGCTTGATAAATATGATAAATGGCTAGCTGAGTGGAAAAGTAAACCAACATATAGTAAAAAATTTGGTATGTGGCAATACACATCGAAAGGAAGGATTCCTGGTATAAATGGTAACGTTGATTTAAATATCTCTTATAAAGATTATCCATCAATAATAAAAAATGTTAAAGAAGAAGAAAAATCAACAGATAATAATATGTTAAATGATGTTAATTACGTAGTAAAAAAAGGTGATACTTTAAGTGCTATTGCTAGTAAGTATGGCACAACTTATCAAAAGTTAGCAAGCTATAATAACATAAAGAATCCAAATAAAATATATCCAGGGCAAATAATTAGAGTGCCAGGTAATATAAAAATAACACCAAATACTTACGTAGTAAAAAAAGGAGATACTTTAAGTTCTATCGCAAAAAAATATGGTATATCTTGGAAAAATTTATATGAGAAAAATAAAACTATTATAGGTAAAAATCCAAATAAAATATACCCAGGACAAATATTTAATATATCATAAGGGGTTAACATAAATTTTGTTAACCTTTTTCTTTACACATTTATTAAAAAAATATATAAAATTTTAATCTTTTCTTGACTAATATTTTTTTAAAATGGTATTATATATCTAGATAATAAAGGAAGGAGTAAAATAATGAAGAAACAAAGTATTGCAATAATAGGTGTTATAGCATTTGTTTTAGCAGTTGCTGTAGGTTATGCATTATTTAGTGAGACTTTAACCATTAATGGTACTGCAACAGCAAAAGGTGATTTTGACGTAGAATTCACTTCTGTTGGAACTCCAACATGTAGTGGTTTTTCTGGAACTTGCGAAGCTGCTACTTTAGGTACTATATCTGATGATAAAAATACTTTAACTATTACAGTTAATAAGTTACAGTATCCGGGTGCATACGTTGAAATTCCAGTAACAGTTACTAATAAAGGATCAATACCAGCAGTTTTAAAAAGTATTGAAGAAACTGGTTTAACAACTGATGCTTCAGTTAAAGTTTCTTATACAGGATTAACTGAGTTAAAAGATCAAGAAGTAGCTCAAAATGGTACTCAAAATTTCACTGTAAAAGTTATGTGGGATGAAAACTCAAATACTTCATCTGAAAACGTAAAATTTACTATAAAACTAAATTATGAGCAAAAAGCAGCTCAATAATTTTAAACAAGCTTTATATATGCTTGTTTTTTTGTTGTGTTTTTATTTTTTTTATGTTAGTATCTATTATGATAGGTGATGAACATGATGCATAAGAATAAAAACTATTTATATGTAGTTACAATCGTTATAGCAATATTTATATTTACTATATCAATTGGTTATGCTTTTTTTAGGGAATCATTAACCATTGATGGAGTTGCCTCAACAGTTGATTATTATTCTGGTACTGCTCTTCCAACATCACCAATAAAACTAGATACAACTAATAATAGATATTTTGTAGCAGATAATTCCCAAAATAAGGTAGAATTTTATTCTGAAGTTTGGGAAGGTGACACTTATACTCTAACATATAAGAAAAAATTTGGTATGGGTGTTGGTGTTGATAATTCAACAAACTTTAGTATCTCTTTTTCTAACCCAACGGTTTTGCCATTTACAGAAGGTACGGTTACTACCGAGATAGTTGAAAACACAGGTAATATGTTAAAAGATGCAAGTACATCAATAGATAAAATAACGCTTGAACCTGGTGAAATAGCAACGATTACAATGAATTTTCATACCAGTATAACATGGAGGCATCATGTGGAAACAGTTAAGGCAACTGTTTCATACATGCTTCAAGGAAAGCCTAGATATTTTTATTTTATAGTTACTTATACAACATGATTTTGAAAGGGGTGGGCGTTACATGAAAAAATGGATAAAAGTTGTCATTTTATCTCTTATAATCTTTTTATCTATAATATTTGAATTAACAGGCTTATCTACTTCTTTTGGTTCCTATTATTCTTACGTTATAAAACCTCTTTTATGGATATTTATAGGCATAATAACTTTCTTTTTCTTTAAGAATGAAATTACTCCTAATTTAAAATATAAAAAAGAAGTTAGTTTTTATGTTATTGTGGCAACCCTTATTTATTTTGTTATATATTTTAGTCTTGGATACTTAAAGGGTTTTGCGCATAATCCATATGACGGAACAATTAATGGATTGTTATTAAATTTATGGACTTTTATACCAGCTATATTAGTTAAAGAATATGTTCGTTTTTACATGATTAATAATGTTGGTAAGAAAAAAATATTAGTATGGGCTTTTTTAATATCTTTATTATTTACCTTAATAGATATAAATATATATAAATTAGATACTTACTTTTTAAATGGAATTACTACTTTAGAATTTATTATGCAAACATTTATTCCTAGTTTAATAACTAATTTATTTTTAACTTATATTACATATTATGCTGGTTTTAAAGCCCCTATTTTGTATCTATCATTACCGCAAATAGCATTATATATTTTACCAATTTTACCAGATATAGAGTGGAGTTTGACATCAATTCTTAATTGTACAATACCTTTTTTTACTTATATATATATTAACTATATGATTAACAAGATGGATAAGACACTAAAGAAAAAAGAAAATAAAGTTGTTGATTTAAAAGGTTGGGCAGTAATGATTTTAATTATGGTTTTAATGATTTTATTTGGTATTGGTATTTTCCCTATAGAACCACTTGTTATTGCAAGTAATAGTATGTATCCAAAAATAAAAAAAGGTGATATTGTAATAATTAAGGATATTGATGTTAATGATGTAAAAAAAGGTGATGTTATTAGATATAGAATGGATAGATATTATGTTATCCATCGTGTTGTTATGATTAGTGAAGATAAAGATGGTTTATATTTTATAACAAAGGGGGACAACAATAGTGATATTGATTTATATCCTGTTAGACCTTCTCAAGTTGATGGTATTGTTAAAATTGATGTACCATACGTAGGTTATCCTACTTTAATAGTTAGTAAATTATTAAATCCTAATGCAGAAGATAAAGTTATAGTAGATAAAGGAAAAATAAATTAGTGTAAAAAATGTGACAAAGTTTTTAAATTTATTTCTATTTTATTGAAGTTTAATCAATAAAATGTTATACTTTTTTATACTGGGAGAGTGTAATAAAATGCGACGACAAAATATATTTATTATTACTTTTATTTTGCTTACATTAACTTTATCAGCAGGATATGCCATTTTTAGAACTAGTGCTACAGTAACTGGGAAGACTGCTGCAGCAAAGGACTTTAACGTTGTATTTTATAAAGTAGATAAAATAGAAGAAGTAGGTAGTGAGAATGCTTATTTTAACATAAGTGAAGATAGAAAATTGTTAGTTATAAATGTCCCAAAATTAATGTACGAGGGTTCATATGCTAACTTTACAATAACAATTAAAAATACTGGTACTTTGCCTGCTAAACTTGAATCTATATATGAATATGGTATTGATGTAAATAGTGCTTTAAAAGTTACTTATGATGGTATAGGAATAACTGATACCGTAATTTCTCCTGGACAGGTATCAACCTTTAATGTTAAGGTTGCTTGGGATGGGGATTTAATCGAAGATTACGAAGAACTAGAGTTCACGATCAAACTTAATTACGTTCAAGCCTAAGGAAGGAGGTGCTTTTCATGGCAAAAATTAAACACAGAAATCAAATTTTTAAGAAAATTATAGTATCTATCTTGCTTGTTATTGCCATGGTAGTACAATTTTCTTTTCTTAGCTATTTATTTAAGGCTATATCGCCTAATTCTAATGAAAATAACGTAATAATGAGTTATACATCAAATGGTAAATTTGATTACAAAGTATATTTAAAACAAAATGATTTTATAGAAAAAGAATATATCGATCAAGGAGAAGCCTATATTCTAGACTTAATTGATCATATTCAAATAACATCTTTATATAATTTTAAATCAACTAGTAAAACTAGTGTTACAGGGACTAATAAATTAATTGCAAAACTAAAGGTTTATTATAAAGAATCATCCGATAAAAATAATAATCCAGAGGTAATGAATAAAGAAAAAACATTAGATGAAAAAGTAATGAATTTCGATGATAGTAAATATAGTACTATTGGTACTTATGATATATATTTAGATGAATATATCAAAATGATAAATGAATTTCAAAGTCATGTTAAAATAGCGGTAGATGGATACTTAGAAATCTCTCAAATAAATGATTTTAATGGTAAAGTAGGTGGTGCTACATACTTCAATAAATATACTAATACTTTAAAAATACCATTAAGTGATTCAGTTGTTGAAATAGAAAATCCAAAAAGTGAAGAAAAGACTGAAAAAGTTTATGAAGGAGACTTAGTAAAAACTAATAAAACAGTTATGAGTTATATAGTAATAGCAAATATTATTACGTTTATAATAATTTGTTTATTATTAAAAAGATTATTTATGTTTACGAATAAATCAGATTATCAAAGAAAGTTAAATAAAATTTTAAAAAATTATGATGACGTTATAGTTAATACAAAAACAATGATAGATGTAAAAAAGTATAAATTAATTAAAATCGAAGATTTTAAAGAAATGCTTAATTTGTCAAGGGAATTACTTTTGCCAATAATGAATTACGAAATGGTAAAAGATGAAGAAACATGTTTTTATATAACTAAAGAAGATATTATTTATATGTATATTATATATGATAAAAATAAACACAAAATTAAAAAGTAATACTTTTTAATTTTATAAAAATGTATTATAATAATTTATGTGATTGCCCTGTAGCCAAGTGGTAAGGCATCGGACTCTGACCCCGACATGCGTAGGTTCGAATCCTACCAGGGCAGCCAATAAATTATATGGCTCGTTGGTGAAGTGGTTTAACACATCGCCCTCTCAAGGCGACATACACGGGTTCAAATCCCGTACGAGTCACCAAAATTTGACGAATAACTATAAAAGTGATAATATATTGTTCAATTAAAGGAGGTGTTGGTGTAATGGAAAATTTATTAATAGAAAGATTGTTTGAAGAATACGCTGATGAATTAAATAACATATATGAAGATCTAGGATTAAGATCATCAACAATTAAAATTGTTGAGGGAGCTGTGAAAGAAAAGTTAGCAGATGTAAATAATATCGATCCTCTTGATTTTTTAGCTATAGTTGAAAATGTATGTTATAGTCCTGAGTATACAACAAAAAAAGGTACTAATAAGAATTTATCTAAAAAAGCTATGGGAAGAAGAGTTGAACATATTAAAGGTCGTTTCTTAGATGGCAGTGTGGAAGAAAAAATAGAAAATGATTTTTCGGATGGAAATCATGATTATGGTACTGGAACAAACATTAAGTTTTAATAGAACAATTTAAATTGTTCTTTTTTTATTATTAAAATAGTGATATAATTGATGTGCGGAAAGGAATGATTTTATGACTAATAAAGATTTAGCAGATTTAATATTTCCTAATATTACTAAA
>CALZLL010000011.1 GCA_945788325.1 uncultured Clostridium sp. | reverse complement strand
AGATATAAATATTAAATTATTTACATCTTAAAGTATACTTGTAATTTGTTATTTAGTTTTTATGTAATATAGTTTTTCTCCTGATGATAATTTTTTGATATATTGTGCTCCAAATTTTTCATAATAATTTTCCAAATCAGTTTTCAAATATAGTTTTTCAAATCCTCTATTAAATGCTTCCTTTATTATTGCGTCATTAAGCATTTTAGAATACCCTCTTCCTCTATACTTTTCTTTTACATACATTGTTGCATACCAAGGCGATAAATCTTTTTCCTCTTCACAATCATTTGGGAAAATAGATATAAAACCAATTAACTCATTGTTATCAATTAAAATTAATTTACAAAAGTTTTTATCTAGCATTAATTTTTTTATTCTATTAATTTTATTACCAATTCTAATTATTCTGTTTTCTTTTTTGTTATCTGCCCATTCATCATACTCCAACTCTGCAACTTCCTCTAAAAAATTAATTTTATCTTTCAAATTTAATATTTCCATAATGACCTCTCACTTTCAAATTACTATTTATTTGTCAGTTACATTACATCATAAGTTTCCAATTTTTTCCGATTCATATATATTAAATATTTCTAATTTATAAATGTCACTCACTCATTTCACTACAAAAATTCAAATAAACAAAAAATCACTTTATCAAACAAGTGATTCCCTTTGCACACCGTTATTGGCTTTGCCAATAGCATAGTGCGTTACTAAAACGGAATTTTAGTTAATTATTTTCTGAAAATCTCTTGTGCAAAGAACAAATGTTTGATAAAATTGCATATAGGAACATTTAATAGTTGGGTGGAGCCAAACTTCTTGAAAGAAGGGAGGCGAGAATATGAACAAGAAGGATTTTTTAATTCTATCTCTAGTAATAATTATCTTCCTTTTACTATTCTTACTATTTATAGTATTAATATAAAAGAAATCCACCTAACTCAGCTTTGATTTAGGTGGAATCGATATAATCGGCTACACTCAACACTGCAATATTAAGTGTTCCTTTAATATTTTATGAAGATTTCTTCATCTATATACATAATAACATAAAAACGACTTTTTTACAAGTCGTTTTAAATTTTTACTCGAAAAGTTCGAGTTTCCTATCAATCTGGTGCCTCCTGTAAGAATCGAACTTACAATTCAGCCTTACCATGGCTGCGTTATACCACTTAACTAAGGAGGCAAGCTAAATACATTCTATCACATTATATTTATTAGCACAATAAGAATGTATTTTTTTATTAACTTTTTTTAAATTTAGTAACCTTTTACATTTGTCTTGCCATACTTATTTTTATCTTGGTTATACATTTTTTTAGTATACTTTTTAAAACCTGGGCGTTTCTTTCCATTATTAAAAGATATTTTTTGTGAATCAGAAAACCACTGATTAGTATTATTATAAGATAATTTATTAAATAATCCACTAAAAGGATCATCATTTTCAAAATCAATATTATTATAACAATTAAAATAAAGTCTATATATATTATCTAAGAAATGAATTTCAACATAATTCTGATTATTTATTAATACATAGCTAATATTGTTTTTTATGAGTTCTATAATAAATATATCAATAATATTATATTTGTTACCAACATAATAATTACTTATTATCATTTACAATCACTAGTCTTCTATATTATTATCATTATCAAACTTAACATCTAAAAACTTACGGCTTGCTAAATAATCACACATATGAACAAACCTTTGAAACTTAGACTCTGGTTTAGGTAAGATAACTTCACTATAGTTATTAGTATTCCATGGTCCCATGTGAGATGATATAACGTGTGTTATAAAATTTATTTCTTTATCAGTAAACTTCGTTTTAGCTTGATTTTCTTTTATATAATTACAAATTAATAATGGATGTTCAAACTTAGTATACATAGATTTTTCTAATCCTGATTTTAATCCATCATGAAGCATAAGTGCAATTAACATTAAATCTTTTTCATTATTAGAATATGCTCCAGTTATACTCTCATCATTAAACATCTCATATGCTATTCTAACAGCAGCTTTAGTGTGTCTTAAAAGGCCACCATCACCTAAAGAAAAAGAAGGATGATACTTGCCAGTTGAAGAAGCTGGAACTTCAAAAAAATAATTTGGAAGTAACCCGATAATTACTTCTGCACTTTCTTTATATCTTGGATTTTTTATATAATTTAATTCTATTTGTAATTTATTTATTTTATCATTATTATTCATGATACCTCCTGTTATAGTTCAGTTAATTTGTTATTGATAGTAAGTATAAAGCACTTAAAAAAGCATCCGGAAACATTACTTGCAATCTTTTAATTGATCTTTTTTTATCATTTTTAAGTTCAGTATATATATAGCAAACTAGTTCTTTACTAACAAAAGCCTTTTTTAAATTATTATTTTTTATAGCTGTTTTAATTGAATTAAAAGACTTAATTTTTGTTTTTAAAAATTCCTTTTTTATGATGATGTTAAATAGTGAAGTTCTATATATTTTACCTGGATTAATAGAAAAAGCACTAGCGGTTAATTCTAATATTTTATTAAATTCTAATTCTTTATTTACACCAGTTAACTTATTATATTTAATTTTAAATAATGAATTAAAATAGTATTTATCTAAAAATTTATAAAACTTACCACTTATTCTTTGATAATTTCTCTTTAATGAACCTTTTTTAAACGTATATTTATTACCATCTAACATTCCATATGTTTTCATGGCATCATTATAGCCAAGACTAATAGCAATCCTAGAATAATCTTTTTCAAAAGCAAGAAAACTTCCTAAGTCATTTCTAGGCCTTATGTATGTTATTTTTACGTATTTATTTTTAACTGGTTTTACTAACCCAATTGATCCCATATCTACTGCAATTACTTCTTCCGCTCCTAAATCAATTGCTAAATTAATTGGTAAATTATCATAATATCCACCATCTATATATAAATTATTACCTATTTTTGTCGGTTTAAAAGCAGGAAAACAAGAAGCAGTTGCTAATAAGTATTTCTTTAATTCTTTGCTTTTTAAAGTAGATTTTTTTACTAACTTAGGTTTTAGTGATGGAAAATACGTCGTCACTAAACCATAATCGATACTTGATTTTATAAATTTCTTATCATCAAAAGCCCCATCAATTACTTTTTCTAACCCGGATAATTCATAGCCACCACTTATCATACCTTTGGCATATTTTTTTAATATTTCTTCCTTACCTTTTTTAGTACTATATTTACCTTTTATCTCTATATCAATTACTTTATTATAATCCATGTAATACCAAAGTTTAAGAGCTTTATAATAATCGTCTTGAACCATTAATACACCATTTAAAGCACCAACCGAAGTACCCGTTACAATATCATATTTAATACCTAATCTTCGAAGCGCCTTCCAAACACCTATTTCATAAGCTCCTTTTGCTCCACCACCAGATAATACCACTGCTCTTTTCATATTTACCTCTCAAATTAATATTAATTATATCATATTATTTAAAATTATGATATAATAAACACATATGTCTCAGTAGCTCAGCTGGATAGAGCACTCGCCTCCTAAGCGAGGGGTCGCGCGTTCGAATCGCGCCTGGGACGCCATATAAAAATAAAACACATAACTTTTTAATTTATGTGTTTTTATTATCTTATAAAATTGATTAAGAATAACATCCATACAGTTACTTGAGCTTTAGCTCTGCTAGCGCCTTCAAATAATGCAACTATTTTATCTGATAACGTAACTAACCAAGCTTCTTTTGACTTAGGAACCACATCAGATATCGGAAACATATGTGACTCTATAATATTTTGTTCTTTTTCGTTAATACCAAAATAGTTAATAGCATTTTCTTTTGCTATTTTAGGATGTTCTATTAACATTTTTGTAGAAGTCATAATATTTTTATCATCTCTTATTAAAAAGAAATCATGCAAAGCTCCAGCCCTTATTACAGCATCATTATCAAAACCCAAAATTTTTGATAATTTATATGCTACATATGAAACTCTAACTGAGTGATTATACCTAGTATTACCATGATGCACAATTGATTTAGTCTTCATAAATTCTTTGTGAGTTAAAATTGGTTTAGCAACACTCATATATTCATTATCTTTATATATTCTATTCATTAAATTCAACGTAATCAACCTCTTTATTCGATTATATTATATTCTATATGATTATAATAAACCATTTAATCAACATAATTTTGCTGACTAATTAAGGATAGCATAAATATTAAAAAAAGTAAACATACATATGTTTGGTATGTAAAAAGCTAGGAAAATCCTAACTTTATTTTTTATAATCACAAGCACTACACTTAATAATTTTATCTTTATCTTCAATAAGCAAACTATGACATTCAGGACAAACATCACCAGTAGGTTTATCCCATACAGCTACTTTACATTTAGGAAAATTGCCGCAACCATAGAAAACTTTACCACGTTTAGTTTTCCTTTCAACTATTTTACCGCCACATTTTGGACAATCACAAACCTCAACAACTGGAGCTTTTTCTTTTGGCTTAATATATTTACATTCTGGATATCCAGAGCATGCTTCAAACTTCCCATATCTACCATTTTTTATAACCATTGGCTTACCACAATTAGGACATACCTCTCCAGTTTGTTCGTCTTCTTTTTTCTCCATTTTATCAAATGCATTTTCTACTTCTGGTTCAAAATCTTTGTAAAAACTTTCTAATAATTTATACCAGATTTTTTTCCCTTCAGCAATTTTATCTAAATCTTCCTCCATCTTAGCAGTATATTTAACGTTTATTAAATCACTAAAATATTCTTGTAATTTATCAGTTGTTTCTATTCCAACATCGGTTGGGTGTAATTTTTTATCTTCAATTTTTACATATGCTCTTTGCGTTAACGTACTTATTGTAGATGCATAGGTTGATGGCCTTCCAATTCCTAATTCTTCCATCGTCTTAATTAACTTTGCTTCAGTATATCTTGCAGGCGGTTTAGTAAAGTGTTGATCTTTAACAACTTCTTTAGCCACTAATACATCTCCAACTTTATATTTAGGTAATATCTTATCTTCAGAAGATTCAAACTTTTGATAAATTTTTAAATAACCATCAAATATTAATACTTGTCCAGTTGCTTTAAAAGTAGTGTTATTATTATCTAACGTAATGGTACTTTGATTTACTTTAGCTTCTTTCATAAGTGAAGCTAAAGCTCTTATATATATCATTTCATATAATTTATATTCATCTTTGGTTAAATAATCTTTTAAGCTTTCTGGAGTTCTATTTATACTAGAAGGTCTTATAGCTTCGTGAGCATCTTGAACATTTTCTTTTTTCTTAGATGTTTTTACGTGTCCAATATACTCTTCACCATAATTTTCTTTTATATAAGCATAACTTGATTTTATAAATTCATCAGATAATCTAATAGAATCTGTTCTCATGTAAGTAATTAAACCAATGGTTTCATTTCCTATGTCGATACCTTCATATAATTTTTGCGCTACTTGCATTGTCTTTTTAGAAGAAAAACCTAGCTTAGATATTGCTTCTTGTTGCATTGTAGATGTTATAAAAGGATACTTAGATGCTTTCTTTTTTGGTTTTGTCTCATAGTTTGATACAATAAATTCTTCATTTAGATTATTTATTACATTGTCAGCATCATCTTCTGTTTTTAAATCAGCTTTTTTACCATCTATGGTATCTAAATTAGCTTCTAATGAAGGAAATTTAGCAGTAATAGTCCAATATTCTTCTTCGTTAAAAGCTTCTATTTCACGTTCTTTATCAACGATTAATTTAAGAGCCACAGACTGAACTCTACCAGCAGATTTTCCACCTGTTTTAGATTGCATTAACTTACTTAACCTAAAACCAATTATTCTATCTAATATTCTTCTTGTTTCTTGAGAATGAACTAAATCATCATCTATTTTTCTAGGATGATTAAAAGCTTCTTTTACAACATCCTTAGTTATCTCGTTAAAAACCACTCTTTCATAATCATCATCAGTAAGTTCTAACGTATCTTTTAAGTGCCACGAGATAGCTTCTCCTTCACGGTCAGGGTCAGTTGCTAAATATACTTTTTTAGATGATTTAGCATCTTTTTTTAAAGCTGTAATATCTTTTTTCTTACCTTTTATTGGTGTATAATTTGGTTCGAAATGATTTTCTAAATCAACGCCAAGCCCAAACTTTCCAGAAGTAGCCAAATCTCTTATATGACCTTTACTAGATACAACTTTATAATCACTACCAAGATATTTTTCAATTGCTTTAGTTTTAGTAGGAGATTCTACTATTACCAAGTTTTTACTCATAATTATACCTCCTGATATTATTTATGTTCCTCCAAATATTTTTTTTACAGGACCATACGTCTTCCTATATCCATCGATTATACCATATTTATTTAATAATTCAATGTGTTTTTTTGTCGGATATCCTTTATGTTTTGCAAACTCATATTCAGGATGCTTTTTATCTTCTTCATACATTAGTCTATCACGAGTAACTTTCGCTATAACAGAAGCTGCTGCAATTGATATGCTTTTAGCATCTCCTTTTATTATGGATTCATGTTTTATATCTGTAAAACCATCAAGTGGCATCGCATCAGTTATTATGTAATCTGGTTTTATATTCATTGATGCTATCGCTCTTAACATTCCCTGCCTTGAAGCCTCATATATGTTAATCTCATCAATTTCTTCTGCTGATACAATTGATATACCAACTGCAAGTGCTTGTTCCATTATGATTGGATAATATTCTTCTCTTTTTTTCTCGGTTAACTTTTTAGAATCATTTAAACCTTCTAACACAAAATCATGTGGAAGAATTACCGATGCCGCAACTACTGGTCCAAATAAAGGACCACGACCTGCTTCGTCACATCCAGCTATATTTGCATAGCCCTCATCCCATAACTTTTTTTCATTGCTATAAAGATCCACGACCATTATTTTTTTCCTTCACTTTTTTTAATTCATCACAATACCATTTTAAAGATTGTACTCTTAAAACACTATTTATATATTCAGTTTTTTGTTCCAATGTGTCACCTTTACCATAAACAATAATCATATTCTCATAAGATGGATAAAAAGGTTTATTTTCTATATATCCCATATAATCTTTTTGAAATTCTAAATCACCTTTTATAAGAGCATTATAAGAAATAGGAGAATCATTATATTTTATATTAGAATTTAAATATATATTACGTAAGTATGTTCTATTTATATAATCTGAATTTAAACCTCTTTTTCTTAATGCTGCATCTGATAAAAGAGAAGTCCCATTCCATACGTAAGCAATTTTTATTAATTCTGAATCACTTTTTAATAACAAACCAGGATTATTAATGATTAACTTATTTATTTCGTAGTTCGTAATATCAACAAAAGAAAATATTTTATATATAGATTCATATTTTTTTATATTACCAAAAGCATCATCTTTAATATACTTTTCCTCTAATTTTGCTATTTCTTCAATTTCAAAATTTTTACTTTCTAAATATTCAATTAAATTTAATTCCATTTTACACCTCATCAAAAGTTACTTTCCCTAACTTACCTTCCCTTAAATCTTTTATTATAATGTTTGAAACCTTATCATAATCTATTTCTCCACCAGATATCAAACATCCTCTTTTCCTACCAATTTTTTGATATGCTGATTCAACATCATCATTATCATAATCTCTTAAATCATATCTGTCAATTAAATTATTCTTATACTTTACATTTAAAATATCTAATATATAACATGCTACTTTTCCAATAGGAAGAATTTCTTCTTTAATAGCAGAAAAACTTGCTAAATTGTAGCTTTGGGTTTGATCATCTATCTTAGGCCATAATATACCTGGTGAATCAAGTAGTTCAAGTTCTTTGTTAATTCTAATCCAAGAAAGACTTTTTGTAACTCCGGGCTTATCACCTGTTATAGCGGCCTTTTTACCAACTAAACGGTTAATAAGAGTTGACTTGCCAACGTTAGGTATACCTATTATTAAAGCCCTATACGCACGCTTTTTAAGGCCTTTTTCCTCTCTTTTTTCATTTAATTCAAAAAGTAATTCGTGAGTAACTTTTAATATTTTATCAACACCTTTATTATTAAGTAGGTCAACCATTACTACTTTATATCCGTCATTTTCATATTTTTTAGCACAAGCATTGGTTTTATCAATATCACATAAATCAGTCTTCGTCATAACCATAATCTTAGGTTTATTACTTATTAAATCATCAATATCCTTTATTTTAGACGAAAAAGGTATTCTAGCGTCAACTACTTCATATATAATATCTACCATATTTATATTTTCTTTAATTAATCTTCTGGTTTTAGCCATATGTCCTGGATACCAGTTGATCGAAGTCTTAGGAAAACTTTTTTCTTCGTTACTCATTTTTATCACTCCTTTTAAATAAATCAATAATTATATTAGGAATAATCTCATATCTTACTTTACGCCTATAATCATCGTCTTCTTCCGTTCTACCACTATATAAAGATTTATTTTGTAGTGTATTATCAGAAATACAAAATAATGCAGTTACATTTATTTTCAATAATTCATTACATTTAAACAAAACTGCAGTTTCCATTTCGATTGTTTTTGCTCCTAACTCTAATATTTTATCAATATGATAAAACTGAGCAAATACTGTATCAATACTATAATTAGGTACATAATGATATCGCAATTTTTTTTTGTTCAAAACATCTATTAACTTTTTAGTAAATTCTTCTGAAGGATATTTATTTTTTAAAAATTCATCTTCAAGATTTTTATTTAAATATCTTGAAGCACCATCTCCACAAATTGAGTATTTAGGTACAACTATATCCCCAATATTAATTTTTTCATCTAAAGAACCTGCAGAGCCTAAAAAAATTAAATTTGTGCATTTTGTTACCCCTAAAGATAAAATAAAATCCATCACAGAAGGGGCACCAATTCTTTTTAATTCTATATATGAAAAAGATAATGCATCACTATAGAAATTAAACACTTTTTCACTTGTTTGAACAACCTCAAAACCAAATCCTTCAAAAATATCATGACTCCACCATGGTGCAATTACTACATTTTCTAAAATTTGATCATATCCTTTTCTAACTCTAATATTTTCCTCTGTTGTTCCGTATTTCAAATGTGAACTTACTAATTCTTCGTATTTCATAATACATTCACTCCTTCTTTTTTATAACATAGTTTTCATTAAGTCTCCACTACCCTATATTTTTCTTTTAATTATAAAAAAATTATTTGAAATTTGTAAAAAGAAAGCAATAATTCTTCCTTTATTTATAAGGTGTTGGAGTGTTTTTCATAAAGTCCCCATTTCTCAGTTTATTTTTTTATTATCATTATAACCTTTTACATTATCAGTTTTATACATAATATCACTCCTTAAAGTTTTAAATCTAAATAAATTATAGCATAAAAAAGCATATTTTAAACTTATATGCTTTAAACAACTTATTTATGTATTTTTCCGTTTTCTAAATCTAAATTATTTTGAAAATAATTTACAAATCCATCAAGGTTATCCAATCCTTCAGATTTTAAATCAATTAATGAAGATATGCTAAGAATTATTGATAACATATCTGTATTACCATCATTATCCATTACCATTTTAATTTTATCAGGATTAATAACTTTTTTACCTAAATGGGTATACATATTCCAATTTTCCATTCTTAATGATTCTAAATCAGAATACTTTCCAAATTCCCATTTCATATTAGATGAATTTAAGTAACCTTTATTCTTTGCTATTATTTTTTTAAAATCAAAATCTTTAGAATTATAATCACTATTTTGATAATCTTCACCATCTATTAAATCTAGAATTAAAAGACATCTATTTTTTTCGTCAGTATAAAACTTTTTATATACTAATTCCATTATTTCATCGTAAATAGTAATATCTCCAGTAGGTAAATTTTTATATTGAGGATTTTCTCTTAACTTTTTAACTATATTATCGTATTCCCATCTTATCCAAACATCTGCAGTTCTTAATAATCCTATAATTCCTTTTGAAAAATAAATCGTATCATGTCCTTCATCAGTTTTTGTCATGTTTTCGCGTTTTTCCGGAACTGAAGTAAGTCCATTCATTTCGATATTATATAAATTTACACTCCTAGTAAAATGAAAACAAGTATCATTATTAAATACTTTATCTAACAAAACTTTTTCCATCATATCACCATCTTTCATTTATAATTATACACTATTTTTCAATTATAGAAAACTAGTATGGGATGTCGTTATCAGTTCAATAATTCCTATTGTATTTTTAGGTTAAAAATCATAAAATATTAAAAAAATACAATAAAAAACGTTTTTTTACAAAAAACGCGTACGATCAAATCCTTTATTTTTCCTTATTTTATGGAATTTTTAAAAAGGATGGGATAAACCGTTGTCAGACAGTTGATATTTGTTTTATTTTCTTGCATTTTATCACTCCTTAAAGTTTTAAATCTAAATAATTATAGCATAAAAAAAACATATTTTAAACTTATATGCTTTAATTTATGGATTTTAAAAATTCGTGTTCTTTATTTTTATTTCCCCAAATAATAACATAATATTTTTTTATGTTCAATTTACATAAGGCACTATATCTATGATTACCATCAGTCAAATATAAATTATTATTTTTATATTCTAATATAAGTGGCGGTAATGAATAATTATTATAATTATCACAAATTTCATTTACTACCTCGTTATAATATTTCAATTCATTTCCACTCAACTCTTTTTCAGTTCTTATAGTAGTAATCTTGTTTAATTTGAATAATACTGGTCCATAATAAAATCTTTCTTCTAGTAATAATCCATCAGCAAGTACAACATTAGGATTAGCGTGTTCTTGCATAGTATCTCTTAAATATAATTGAATCCATTCATTAATATTACCCTTTTTGGAATAATCTATTGCCTCTTGTATTGTATATTTCATTATATTATCCTATTTTTTTCAATAGAGTTTATATATTCAACTAAACAATTAGAAGTTTCTTCTATATTACTTTTTGAATTATCAATATGATTATTGTATAAATCTATATGTTCTAAAATCCAATCATTGTAATCAATTTGACTATTAATGAATTCATCTGAACTACAATTACGTTCTTCATCTCTTTTTTTTAGTCTATTAATTATATTTTCTTTACTACTTGTTAATGCAACAAAATATATTTCATTAATTTCTGTAGGTAATGAAATTTTATCTAAATCAGTAGGATTCATGCATGTAATTAATAATATATTTTTATCATTAGAAAGATTACTAGCTTTCTTGATTGCATTTTCATAAAATTTACTATAATCAGTTTTGTATTTATGCACATTTTCTAAATCATCTATATCAATAGAAAAATAATTATTTAACAAATCATTAACATTAATATAATCACAAACTGTTGTCTTTCCTACACCAGAAACTCCAGAAAGAATAAATAACTTTTTCATTTAGATCACCAATCTTTCACATATAATTATACACTATTTTTCTATTTTAGAAAACTAGTATGGGATGTCGTTATCAGTTCAATAATTCCTATTGCATTTTTAGGTTAAAAATCATAAAATATTAAAAAAAATACAATAAAAAACGTTTTTTTACAAAAAACGTGTACGATCAAATCCTTTATTTTTCCTTATTTTATGGAATTTTTAAAAAGGATGGGAAAAACCGTTGTCAGACAGTTGATATTTGTTTTATCTTCATTCATTAAAATCACTCCTTATATTTTCTCTGATGTATTATTTTATATAAAGTTGAATACCTAATCTATTATATCACACAATTATGTGTTTTTAGAAACTTTAATACTTCTAAATATTTATCATTATTTTTATAAAAAGGATAGACTTTTTAATAGCCTATCCTCACTTAATCATTTTAATCACTTACTCTAATATTAACCCCATCAATATTTTTGTAAACTCTTTTTTCATTTTTTGAAACTTTTTTTAATATTTGTTCTTCTAAATCAAAACCTATCATTTCTGACAATCCCATCAAGTAAATTGCAATATCTGCAAGTTCTTCTCCTAAATCATCTTTTTTCTTTTTCCATGCATCATATGCTTCTCCTACCTCTCCATATAATAAACAAAATTCTTTGTTTACATCAGTAGTATTAAAGCCTTTATTTAACTTATTTTGCCAAATTTGTTTTTGTACTTCTTTCATGTTCATATTTATTACCTCTATAATCATTATAATATTCTATTATTTTTCTTATATTGTACATCAAAAAAGAATTTAATTCAAATGATGATAACATTTTATTATTATAATTGTATATACTGGATAATTAATATCATTAATGTTAACATATCCCTATTGTCATCAATTTGATTATATTTAAAAGTATCTATCATTATAATACCATCCTTTTAACTTTATTCTGTACTTCATCACAATTATTTAGCGATGTATCTATTTTTAAAACATTAATATAATTACTACTATATTGTATTACTTTTTTATATTGTGAATTTAATTGTTCATAAAATTTTTTTATTATTTCATTAATCTACCTCATTGTAACATCTTATTATTTTTTTATCCATAAATACATACCTGTAATTACATCTGGTTTATATTTAAAGCCACACTTCTCATAAAAAGGTTCATTACCTGCTGTTGGAGTTAATTCAATTTGCATTTTTTCACCATCTTTTACATTTTCTTCAATCAATCTCTTTAATTCTAACACAATCATTTTTCCGATTCCATTATTTTGAAATTTTGGTTTCACACATATATCAGATAACATGCATACAATACTTCCATCTCCAACAACTCTTCCTATTCCAGCTAATTCATTATTAACAATAACTTTAACCATATACATTGTATTTTTTAGCGCTGTTGTTATTTGATATTTTGGATATGTTTTAAAACCAACAGATTCAATTACTTCTAGAAATTCATCCTCATTTATTTTGTGTTCCATTTTCAAATCTTCTAACTTCATTATTTAAAACTTCCTTTCTTTTTTATTTAAAAGTTAATATAAGTCGGATTATCTCAGTTGATATTTGTTTTATTTTCGCCAATATTAATAATAAACTTCTATATTAATATAATAGAAAATATAATACCATTACTAAAATATTTATTTTAAAAACACGTGATTTTATTATAACATAAAACGAGCAAAATTTTATTTTACTCGTTTAATATTTTTTATTTAACTATCATTATTTTATTTATTGGAAAAATTCTAACCTGAACACTACCTAGAATATCTTCTTTATCAACTAAACCAACCTCATACCTTGAATCATTTGAATTAGTTCTATTATCACCAACCACAAAGTATTTATCACCACCTATGGTTTTATAACCTATAGATTCTAATTTAAAATCATGAGTTTCACCATGGTTGAAATTTTCTTTAACAATAAAACCATCAATGTATAAATTACCATTTTTATATTCAACGTGTTCACCGGGAAGTGCAATTACACGTTTAACTATCTTTTCTCCATTCCAATTAACAACAACTATATCAAACCTTTTAATATCATTTAATCTATAATCTAATTTGTTTAAAATGATGATATTATTATCATTTAAAGTAGGTTCCATTGAGTCCCCATCTACAATCGCTGGAGTAATTATAAAAGTACGTATTAAAACTACTACTAACACAACTATAACATATGGATATACATCTTTTATTATCTTTTTTATTCTTTCTTTATTCATTTATATCACCTAACAAAAAACAAGGCATAAATAGCCTTATTAATTTCTTTCTTTTAATTTCCATTGACCAACTATATTTCTTGCGTAATATAATTTAGCACGTCTTGCTTTACCTTTTCTAGTAACAACAATTGAATCAAGCTTTGGTGAATGAATTGGGAATATTCTTTCAACCCCAATACCACTAGACATCTTACGTACTGTAAAAGTCTCAGAAACGCCAGTTCCCTTACGTGATATTACAACTCCTTCAAAAGCTTGTACTCTTTCTTTTTTACCTTCAATGATTCTAACTCCAACTCTTACGGTGTCACCAACCCTAAATTCTGGAACTGAAGGATTTAATTGTTTGCTTGTAATTTTTTCAATCTTGTTCATTTTCTTAGTATCCTTTCTCTATAATATATAACCAGCAATCATGCAAAAATATTAGTATGCGGCGGATTGCTTTTTTCAAACATTAAAATTTTATCATATAATTAATATTTATGCAAGTAAAATTTATCTTGTTCTTTGCTCTTTCTTTTCACTGGTAAAAAAACTATTTTGAAGAGTTTTATTTTTTACAAACTCACTTACTAGATAATTTATATTTTTTATTATTTTATCTAAATTTTCCATGCCAAGATAATTAGCATAAGTAGATATAATCATAGACTTAAGCATTTCAGCTTCCCCTAACACTCTACCAGTTGCATCATCATCATCTTGGGATAAAGCTAAATTAAATCGATAAGTTAATATATCTATTTTTTTTCTTACGTTTTTCATGGCTATTTTACTTATAAAAGATGGTTTAACAATTAATATCTTGGTTAATTTATCATCTTTACTTTTTCCCTTAAGTTTATAACCAGTTATTTTTTTAGGATTTAAAATCGTTATTGCACTTATTGCATCATCTTTAAATACCTTATAAATACCCGTTTTTTTATTTTTAATCTCCTTAACCTTGATATTTTTTACATCATCTAGATAAATCTTTCTTTTATTTTCTTTTATACCTTGCTTTTTTAAAGAAACTTTATTATTTAATAAATCCGGTCTTTTTTCACTGGTAACCTTTAATTGTTCATTACGTCTCCAGTCATCTATCTTTTTATGATCGCCAGATAATAATACTTCTGGTACTTTCATACCTTTATAATTTCTAGGTTTTGTATAAGTCGGATAATCAAGGAGGTTATCATTAAACGAATCTTTCTGATGAGATTCTTCATCTATTACTCCTGGTAAAAGTCTTGTTACGGAATCAGTTAGCACCATCGCTGGTATTTCACCACCAGTTAAAACATAATCTCCAATTGATATTTCTTCATCACAAATACTTCTTATTCTTTCATCAAACCCTTCATAATGACCACATATAAGTATTAAATGTTCTTCCTTAGAAAGTTCATAAGCCATCTTTTGATTATATGTTTTACCTTGAGGAGTTAATAAAATAATTTTTGAATTTTCTTTTTTTAGACTTTCAGCAGCATCAAATATTGGTTGACACATAAGTACCATACCAGCACCACCACCATAAGGAGTATCATCTACCTTTTTATGTTTATTTTTAGCAAAATCCCTAAAATTACAAGTATTTATTTCAACTTTTTTTTCTTCAATTGCTCTTTTTATAATTGATTCGTTTTTAAATCCTTCAAACATTTCTGGAAAAAGTGTTAGTATGTCTATTTTCATGATACCAATCCTTTCACATCTTTTACGTATACTTTTTTATCCTCTTTATTAATTTTTATTATAAAACTATCTACGTAAGGAATCATTATCTTATTATCTAAAACTAATACTTCATTAGCTGGAGTATCTAAAACATCAGTAATAGTCCCAATTAATTTATCATTTATTATAACACTAAATCCAATTAAATCAACTGATAAAAACACATTTTCATCAAGTTTTAAATCATCCTTATTAATGTATACTAAAGAGCCTTTTAAATGTTCTATTAAATTTATATCATGATTATCTTTAAAAACAACCATTTCAAAATTTTTATGTCTTCTATAAGTTTCAACCTCATACTCTTTTTTATCTTTTCCGACATAAAACTTAAAACCATTTACAAATACTTTATCTTTATGTCTAAAGTTTGAAATTATTCTTACTTCCCCTTTAATTCCATGTGTATTAACTAATTTCCCAATGTATAAATATTTCATAACTACCTCTTCTTATTTAACTCATACATAATTATAGATGTTGCAACCGCTACGTTAAGACTTTCACAATTATCATTCATTTTTATGTATATATTTTCATCTAATAGTTTTAATATATCTTTTCCTATTCCGTTTCCTTCATTACCCATAACAACGGCTATTTTACCATCATTATTAATATTTTCTACATCTACACCATTAACAACGTTAGTTCCATAAACCTTATAACCAAGGTTTTTTATATATGGTATAAAATACTTAAGATCCTTTGTTACAACGTTTACTTTAAATAACATACCTTGTGCTGCTCGTACAACTTTTTCGTTATACTTTTTAACCGTATCAATGCTAAGAACTATGGTATCTATATCAAAAGCTTTAGCACTTCTTATAATAGTTCCTAAGTTACCCGGATCTTGAACGTTATCAAGTATAATTATCTTACTTCCTAAATTATTATCTTCTGGTATAAATTTACATATACCAATAACGTTACTAATAGATGGTAAAGTACTTATATAATTCATAACCTTTTCACTAACTAAACTATTAGGAACACTATAATTGACATCGGATACACTAAAAGTTTCCAAAAGCACGTTAGCTTTTTTAGCTTCATTAACTAAATGTTCTCCTTCTATAATAAACTTCTTTTCCTCTTGCATAAACTTATTAGTTCTAAGTTTATTTAAATACTTTATTTTCTTATTTTCTTTAGAATCTATTACCATTTTTTTACTCCTTTAATTCTTTTCTTACCTTTTTATATTCTGGACAATATTTCTCAACCGTTTGCCAAAACTTTTTGCTATGGTTAAAATGTACAAAGTGAGATAACTCATGAACAATCACATAGTTTAAATACTTATGATCTTTTTTTATTAATTCCAAATTTAAAGTAACAGAATTATCTCTTTTATTACATACTCCCCATCTTGTTTTCATACTTCTTACTTTTAAAATTGGATAAGGTATTTTTTCATCAAATACATAATAAGCTTCATCCAAATATTTTTTAAATATCTCTTTAGCAGTATTTTTATACCATTTATCAAGCATTTTATCATCTTTTATAGTTAATATATTATCTTCTAATAAGGGCTTTCTAACGTCTTTATAATTTATTATTAGTTCATGTCCTAGAAGACTATACTTAGTATCAGCATTATTTTTTATAATTTGCTTATTTAACATTTTTTCTACAGATTTTCTATTATCTTCTAAAATTTTTTTTATTGAAGATTTACTATAAAAATAATTACAAGTTATTTTAATCTCTAAATTGCTAGTTACCCTTATATATAAATTCTTATTATTCTTTTTTTCTATAATAACTAAATAATCCTTATCTTGATAATTAAAATACATATTACCACCAATAAACATTATAGCATAATATAATAAAAAAGGCTAAACAGCCTTATCTATTTTTAGATTTTTCATTACCATTTAAATCTTGATAATAATACATATCTAATAATGGTAATAAATAAGTTAAATCTTTTTTATCATCCTTTTTAATATCTATGTAACTTTCTATTTCGTTTCTAAGTAAAATATAAGTTTCTTTATCTAATACTGGAAAATCACTCCACGATAGATTATCTAAAGATTTTTTCTTTAATTTTTTAAAATATTTCATAATTTGTTTATTCATTTGTTTTTGTTTTAATTCATCATTATATCTATCTATAAATTGCACTGATAAATCTCCAAATGATATATCTTCAAAAGAAACTTTATCTTCATCGTCTACTCTTTCTTGAATTACTTTATTTAATATAATTACCAAATCTTCTTCTAAAGCATCAATTTTTTCTTTTTTATTATACTTTTTATATAATTCATCAAAGGATTCCATAACATATTTTTGACAATAAAGAGTTTTATGCATACCTTTAAATCTTTCTACTAATAAGTTTTCTATGGTAGTGAATAAATGAATATATGGTTCTTTCTTTTCATTAGGTATTAAACCATTATCCGCTAACATTATAACTTTAGATATCATATCTATTAATTCATCAAAATTAGTTGGTATTTTAATAACAATTCCATATAAAGAACCTACAACTTCATCAAATATGATTCCTAAAGAATCTTTGGTAAACATTCCTTTTTCTTTAAATTCTTTTAAAGTTTTTTCATCCATATCAAAGAAATGTTCACCAAACATTTCTTTAAATATTTTGGTAGCTATTAATTTGTTATTGTTTAAAATATTAACTAACTCATTTTTATTACATATATAAGTCTTTGAATTTCTATCATAATAACAACAATGCCTATATATATTATAAATTACCATTAAATTTTTATGATATTTTTCTATTTCTATTTTCTTTAAATTAATAAACTTAAAATAATCTTCAGTAGTAAAATCTTTTATCTTTTTTTCATTTAAATCTTGCATAATATTCCCCCCTTTAATGATAATCGAGCGTTTATGCTACCAAAAAAGAGAAATTTTGTCAAATTTCTCTTAGTGTTTTATGATGTTTTTAATTTTTTTATTTTCAATTTTTAATCTTATTTTTTTTATAATTTTATTTTTAGGAAGTTTTTTAATCACATAATTATTTTTATTTATTTTATTTTTTAATAATTCTTCAAATAATCTACCTTGTTTATTAATTAAAATTGGTCCATATAGTATTTCTTTTTTACTATAACGTTTTTTACCTTTATAAAACTTTATAATTGTGTATATAATGTTTCGTTCTTTTATCAAGACTTCATCTTCTATATAATAACCTAACTCAACTAATTGCCTTCGTATATGATAAACTCCTGTATTAGATTGTATAATTATACAATTAATATTTTCTAATTTAGAATAGCCATCTTTTAAGATTGATACTATTTTTTGATTACCCAAACCAGAAATAACTAAAGTATCTATTTTATCTTCTTTATTAATAGCAGTTAAACCATCTGCTAGTCTTAATTCTATTTTATTATCACTTATGTTGTTTAATAATAGATTTTTTTTAGCACCATCTAAAGCTCCGGTAGTAATATCACATGCTACTGATTTTTTTATAATTTTATTTTGAATTAAATATATGTCTAAAAGTGCATGATCACATCCAACATCTGCTAAAATACTATCTTTATTAACTAATTTAGCTATTTCATTAAGTCTCTTAGAAAGTTTAATACTAGTCACTTAAATAATCCTTTAACTTTCTAGACCTTGATGGATGTCTTAATTTTC
>CALZLL010000010.1 GCA_945788325.1 uncultured Clostridium sp. | reverse complement strand
CAAAAACTTTTAATATCTGCGTTCGTTTTAAACGTCCATATATTTTTATATGTATCAAGTATCACACCTTCATATGATTCATATTTATTTCTTCCTACATCAACACATATTTTTATTTTTTTACCTTTTAATTTTTCTAATTTTTCTTTTATTTGCAATATCATTATTTTCTCCTCATCTTGGATAACCAGTTGTCATAACGCCTCTAGTATTAACCCCACCTATTCCATCTTTGCCATTACTAGTCTTTTCCAAAAGTTCTAATAAATCTACTTCCTTACTTTTATCTAATAAACTTAAAGTAAGTGCTATAATTGCAGGATCTAATGCATGAATATTTATTTTTTTAGGGCTTGAAGCAAAATTAGCACCCGATTTTATTAACTTATCATAATCTGACTGGCAAGCACCAGCTATTATTATTAATTTATCATAATCTCTTTGGTATTTTCGGCATACCTTAACTGCTTCTGCAAAATATTTACTATTTTTTCTAACAAGAGAATCGTGACCAGTTATTACAACTATATCAGGATTTATATCTTCTAAATATTTTTCTATGTTCAAACCCATTTCATTTTCTGGTGAATAAACTCCAAATGCTAAAACATTAGCTTTTTTATAAAATTCTAAGCATCTTTTTAAATATTCTCTATCACCATCTACATGAAGAATTTTACCAGGAATATAAAAATAATCACTTCTTTCGAAGTTCCTTATTTTTTCTAACTTTTCATAAAATTCTCTATCTTCTGTATTTTCTTTAGTAGTCACTAATACTAAATCTGATATATCACTATCTGCACATAATCTTACGTTAACTCCTTTTAAGTAAGCTTTATTATCAATTATTTTTTCAATTTTAAATACAACGTCGTTAGAATGTGATATTCTAGTTACTAAATCTCCTACCTTAAACATTATCATCACCTAAATAAACATATGCAAAAAAAGATTAAACATTCCGTTTAATCTAAATTATTTGATATTTCAGCAAATTCATTAATTGTTATATTTTCAGCGCGACAATTAATATCTTTACCAAAAGAATTTAAAATTTTTTCTATTTTTTCTAAATCATAACCTTTTAAATTGTTTTTTAGTGTTTTTCGCTTTTGAACAAAGGCATCTCTTACTAATTTGAAAAACATATCTTCATTTTTCACCATTGTTTTTTTATCTTTTTTTTCAAATATAACAATTGCTGAATCAACGTTTGGTTTAGGATAAAAGACGTTTCTTGAAACAATAAATGCTTTTTTAATATCAAAGTAATAATTTAAAAATATAGTTAAAGAATTATATGATTTAGTACCCGGAATGGCCGAAAAGCGATCAGCAACTTCGTTTTGAACCATAACAATTATTTTTTCTACATCTACCTTTTCTTCTATAAATTTAGTTATTATGGGAGTTGTTATATAATATGGAAGATTAGCAACTACCATAATATTCTTATAATTATATTTTTTTATATCTTCTGTTATATCTCTGTTTAGAAAATCATCATATATTATGTCAACATTATTATAATTTTCTAAAATTAATGATAATGGTTCTTTTAAAGTGGTATCTATTTCATAACCAACAACTATTTTAGCTTTTTCTGATAATTTTTTAGTTAATGCAGCTGCTCCAACACCTATTTCAATAACAAGTGTTTCCTTTGTTATATTACCTAGTGCTACAATATTATTTAATATGTTTTGATCAAGTAAAAAGTTTTGACCAAATTTCTTTTTAAACACAAACTTATTTTCATTTAATATTTCTTTTACATTCATAATAACCTCTTTATACGAAAAAACAAATAAAATAACTTTATTTGTTTTTATTTTATCATAATATTTAAATTATCTCCATGTTACAGCCACATCAATTTGTGTTGGATTCTTCTTAGCAAATCCACCGGTATCACAAACAATTGCATATCCAAGGGAACTTTCAATTATTGTCCCTTTTGGCCTTATTTCATAATTTGCTGCAACCATTACATAACTACCAAGCATTTTAACACCGTCTTCACGAACCCAATATGGATAATCTTCTTCAGAATATCCAGCACGTCTCATAGCATTAACTACACTTGTCATATTTAAATTATAATAAGTTTCTTTTCCAGATGGACCTTCAACTACACCCTTACTTTTAGAAAGAACATCACCAGACCAATTATAAGTTGGTATTGTAGTGGTAGTAGTTGCCTTAGTTGTGGTTGTTGTCGTTGTAGTAACCATTGTAGTAGTTGTTATCGTTGTAGTTTCTTTTTTTTGTGCTACCGCAACAACTGATGCAACATAATTATTAGGATCAAATGTTTTTTTAGTGGTAGAAACTGTTATAACATCTTTACCACTATCCGAAAATAATATTCCGGCTTTTGAAAAACCAATAAATGCCATTAAACAAACAAATAAAATAAGTAAGGCATATTTAATTTTTCTATTAAAATGTTTCACTTTTTCACCTCACACCCATCTATGGGTTCGTAGATAATCATACCATATATAGCTCTATAAGTCAAATTTGCTAATTACGTTACAAGAAGTTACTTTACGCACTTCTTCCTCATTAATCCCCTTTAATTCCGCTATTTTTTTAACTATATAAGTTAAGTATGCCGGATTGTTTTTCTTACCTCTAAATGGCTCTGGAGTTAAATAAGGACTATCGGTTTCAAGTGATATACAAGACATAGGGATATTTTGTACCACTTCCTTTAAATGCTTTGCATTCTTAAAAGTCACAACTCCTCCTATGCCTATTAAAAAACCTAATTTTATAAATTCTTTTGCAGTTTCAACACTTCCAGAAAAACAATGTATTATTCCTTTAACATTATATTCTTTAAGTAGTTCATATATGTCTTTAGTAGCATCTCTATTATGGACGATTACTGGCAAATTACTTTCTTTTGCTATTTTTAACATTTCTTCAAAAACATAAATCTGTCTTTCTTTATTTTCCTTTGTCCAGTAGTAATCTAAACCAATTTCTCCTATGGCTACAACTTTTTTATTATTTACTAACGCTTTTATACTCTTTATATCCTCATCTGTTATGGAATCAATATTTTCAGGTCCAATACCAATTGCCACATACAAATTTTCATACTCTTTAGATAATTCTACCGCTTCTATGCTGCTTTTTAAATCATATCCATTAACTATAATTTTATCAACACCTGATTTAAATGCATCATTTATAGTTTTTTTTACGTCATCATATTCACTACTTAAAAGATGACAATGAGAGTCTATTAACATTTTTATCACCAAAAAAATTATATCATATTAATGATATAATTTTATATATAAAAATCGTATAAACAAAACAAAAACCACACCAAAATAAACAATATCTATTAATTTGTGGCTTTCTAAATAAATTAATATAGAAAACAATGATAAAAGTACAAAAAACATTACCTTCAAAAGAAAACTATTTTTGTTTCCAATAAGTTCTTTACGATGCATCAAAGTTCTTCCTTTCCGCTTGGATTTTTACTACTGATACAACTTAATACAACGTAAAAAAATATAACACATTAAAAGCTAATAAGTAAATAAACATGACAATTAATTATAAAATTAGACAAAATTTTACATATTTTTAATTATTTTCTAAATAATCCTCTAAAAACGCTGTGGAAAACTTTATGATTGATTTACTTTTATCACTGTTATTATTTTTAAATTTAACTATAAGCAATCCAGATATATCCCCGTTTGGGGATAAAGAATATATATAAAAAGGTTTGCTCAAACGAATATTATTAGTTATTTTTATTTCTTCAAGACCATTAAAATTTAAAACTTTAATCTTACTTTCAATATCATCACTTAATTTTTCACCGATAGAATCATTATTATTTGAAAAAATTATTTCATTTAAATTTGTTATGTATACATCAGCATTTATTTGGTCTGCCAAAGTTTTTGCATAAATCATTAAAAATTCTTGTTTTTTATCTATAATTGAATGTTTCTTTAGGGTTATTGTTTCAGAATCATTTAAAAATATTTCTAATAATTCCCCTGCTTTTAACCGCATATTTTTTCTTATTTCCTTAGGTATCACTATTCTTCCTAATTCGTCTACTCTTCTAGTTATTCCAGTTGTTTTCATACGATTCTTCCCTTCTTTTTTAGAATGTATAAAAACTTATATTTTATTCAATAACATCTAACATTTTTGTTAAATAATATAAAAAATGTTTTTCTAAAGATTTAATTGGTAAAGAAACTCTTAGAATGTTATTTAAATAACTAACTTCAAAATTTGTATTAATCCTAAATAATTTTACTAACAAGTCTGTTCCATTAATATTTTGTGATTTTTCACTTGTAAAAAACATAATAACTTTGGAATCATTTTGTTCAACTTTAAAAATTCCTTTTTGTTTTGCATTATTTTGAAATAATTCTTCTAACATATAAATTATAATTTCTTCATTTAAATTACCAAATCTATCAGTTAATTCTTCTTTTACTTTTATAAAATCTTCATAATTATTAATCATATTAATTTTTTTATGAATTTCAATTTTTAAATCTTCACTATCTACATATTCATCACTTATATGAGTTGCAACTTGAATAAAAGGTTTTTCATCAACTGGTTCTTCAGTTGCTTCGGTATAATTATTATTTTTTAATCTTTCTACTTCCTCATTTAATATTTTTAAATACATATCATAACCTATAGCATCTATAAAACCTGATTGTTCCGAACCTAAAATATCGCCCGCTCCACGAATTGCAAGATCTCTAACAGCTAGAGCATAACCGCTACCTAATTCGGTAAATTCTTTTATAGCATCAAGTCTTTTAACCGCAATATCATTTAATTCTTTATTTTTTTCATACATTAAGTATGCATAAGCTATATTTTTACCACGACCTATTCTTCCTCTTATTTGATATAACTGACTTAATCCAAAATAATCAGCATTTAGAACAATTAAAGTATTTGCATTTTCTATATCAATACCTGTTTCTATTATGGTAGTACATACTAAAACATTATATTTTTCAGAAACAAAATCCTCCATCGTCTTTTCTATCTGTTCTTTATTCATTTGTCCATGAATATAAGTTACATTTGATTCTGGAACAAGTTTTTTTATTCTAACAACCTGATCATCGATTTTAGATACGTTATTATATAATACAAAGACTTGTCCATTTCTAGATAATTCTTTATATATTGCATCCTTTATCACTTGATCATTTTCCCTTAAAACATAAGTTTGTATAGGATATCTAAATGCTGGAGGTGTTTCTATTAATGATAATCCCCTAACTTTAGTAAGAGACATTTGTAACGTTCTTGGAATAGGAGTTGCGGATAAAGTTAAAATATCGATGTTTTCTTTATATTTTTTTATTTTTTCTTTATGCGTAACACCAAATCTTTGTTCTTCATCGACGATTAAAAGACCTAAATCTTTATATTTTACATCATTACTTAATAAACGATGAGTACCTATTATTAAATCTATTTTTCCACTTGCCAAATCTTCTAAAGTTAACTTCTTTTGTTTTGGGGTTACAAACCTATTTAAAACTGCTATATTAATGCCAAATCCTGTAAATCTTACAATAGCATTTTCATAATGCTGTCTTGATAAAATAGTTGTTGGGCATAGCAAAGCCACTTGTTTACCTGATTTTATAGCCTTAAATGCCGCTCTAAAAGCAACTTCTGTTTTTCCATAACCAACATCCCCGCATAATAATCTATCCATTGGATGAGGTTGTTCCATGTCTTCTTTTATTTCTCTAATTGCTTTGATTTGATCACTAGTTTCTTCATAAGGAAACATCTTCTCAAAAGCATACTGATCTTCATCATCAGGAAAAAATGCAAAACCAGGCATTAATTTTCTTTTAGCAGAAGTTTCAAGTAATTCTTTAGCAATATCTTTTACCTTACCTTTAACCCTTGCTTTTTGTTTTGCCCATTCTGTACCACTTAGTTTATTTAATCTTGGTTTTGCACCTTCATTCGATGAATATTTACTTATAAATTCTATTTTCTCAACTGGTACATACAATTTATCATTACCACTATATTGTATGTTTAAATAGTCTTTTTTCATCCCCCTTGTAGTTAACGTTACTATTCCTAAATATCTTCCTATCCCATGTGATAAATGAACTACATAATCACCTACATTAAGTTTACTTATATCCTTTATTTTTGAACCATATCTATATTTACTTCTGTATTTTGGTGCATTATTTATTTTGTATAATTCATTCGAAGATAAAATTACATAATCATTTAATATAAAACCATTTGGAATTTTATCAATTATAACGTTAACTATAGAGTCATTTATTTCATTTTTATTTGTAATTACTGAAGAAAAAGAAATATTATTTATAAAATCTGTAGCAATTTTATTATTATCTAGATAAACTATTACCTTTTTATTCAAATTAAACATATTTTTAATAAAATGATTAATCCTAGAATAATCACCATTAAATTGCTCTATATCTGATGATGTATATTTTTCTAAAACTCTTTTATTAGTAGTATCATAATTATCAACAGACAATATATTTATATAAGTATCACTTATTAATTCATTTAAATCATGCATGTACTTAGTAACATTAAAGTTATCTGTTTCCTTAAATTCTAATGCTTGTTCAATTATATTTTTATATGAAATATTTATGGCACTTAAATCTGAATAAATGGTTATTGCATCATCAATATATTCAGCTATTGATGACAAATCATTAACAACTCTTGGTAATAAACTTTGCCTTTGTGGTACATCATTAATTTGTTTTTCATTAATAAACTCAGTAAATGGTAAAATAGATATCTTATCCATTGTTGTTATTGATAATTGTGTTACTGGATCAAACTCTCTTATATTATCTATTTCATCATCAAAAAACTCTATCCTTATTGGATTATCAACTGAAAAAGGAAAAATATCTAATATGTATCCACGAGTTGCATATTCGCCTGTCTTTGTTACAAGGCTTTCTTTTTTGTACCCAAGTATATTTAATTTGTCTTCTAATTCGCTTTTTTTGTATATCGTACCAATGGATAAATCTAATTTTAAGCTTGTCCACAGCTTTTTACTAGGCAAAAATCTTAAATATCCCATTAAGTTTGTAATAATTATTCTCTTTTTATTAGATAAAGTTAATTCATTTAATGTTTCTATTCTTTTAGCCATTAAATCAGGTGATGTTGCAACGGCTTCACTCATTAAAAAATCATCCATAGGAAATAACAAAACATCATCATACTGAGAATATTTAAATGATTTATATATTAAATTAGCTTCGTACAAAGTATTTGCAATTAATAGAATATTTTTATTTGAAGCACGAAAAAGATTCCAAACATAAAATGCTTGGACCTTTTTATTTAAACCTATAACTTCAACAGGTTTATTAGAATTTAAAATTTTAAATTCAAATATATCTTCTAACACTTTATCACCATATTTCTATTTTTTTATTTTAACGTTATATTTACTCATTAATTCTTGAAATGGTGTATGAAAATAATCTAAAACCGCATCAGCAGCCTTTTCAATAGCAGGTTTCAAATTATTTCTTTCTTTTATACTTAATTTTTCTAAAACATAATCTTTGGTATCCATCTGCTTATTATTAGATATACCTATTTTTATTCGTTTATATTCATTAGTACCTAATTGAGATTCTATATTTTTTAATCCATTATGACCACCAGAGGATCCCTTTTCTTTTATTTTTATACTTCCAAGAGGTAAATCTAAATCATCACTAATAACTAATATATCTTCTGTTTTTATATTTAAGTATTTAACAAATTTAATCATTACATCACCAGATAAATTAATATAATTTTGAGGTTTTATGAAAATAACACGTGACATATCAAGATGCGTATCAAAGTATAATGCTCCATCTCTTTGTTTCCATTTATATATTTCTAATCTTTTAGCTATCTCATCTAAAACCATAAATCCCATATTATGTCTTGTGTATTTATACTCTTTACCAGGATTGCCTAATCCAACTACTAATTTTATTTTCATTTGCTACCTCCATTAAATATGGCATTAATATAATTTGTATATGTACCATCACTGTTATGCACAATTATGTTTTGTTCTACTTTTAATCCTGTACGACCATTTTTAGTGCCCTCTATTAACACCATGTTAGATTCAGCATTCTTAAACGGATAAATAAACTGTATCCTTTTTGGCTCAATATTATTAGCTTTCATTGACATAATTATATCAATAAGTCTATCGGTGCGATGTACTAAAGCTATTTTACCATTATTTTTAAGTATTTTTTTAGCGCAATTAAAAATATCATCTAATCCAAGACTAATCTCATGTCTTGCTTTTGCTTTTACATCATTATCGTTTATATTGCTTGTGTCGTTTAGTTTAAAATATGGTGGATTACAAGTTATAAGATCAAAAGAATCAGTTTCATAAATTTTTTTTAAATTTTTAACATCTTCATTTATTATTTCAATTTGATCTTCTAATTTATTTATATTAACACTTTTAACAGCCAAATTATAAACTTCCTTCTGAAGCTCAACACCTAATATTTTTGACTTGGATTTAGTACTTAAAAACAATGGAATTACAGCATTTCCTGTACAAAAATCTATTATTTTTTGTTTGTTATTAACCTTAACAAAGTTTGATAATAAAACCGAATCTAATGAAAAACTAAACCAATCTGAATTTTGTACTATTTTTAATCCATTATAATTTAATAAATCATTTATTACTTCCATCTTTATCTACCATTACAACTATTTCTTCAGAATCAGATATTTTTACTTTATAATTTCCACTTAATACATTTAATTCAGATACTCTTCCTTTTTTATCGTCAATAGTGACATACTCGCCTATTTTAGGATATTTCTTTTTATATTCAGTATATGTATCATCTTCGTATCCTAAACAACATAAAAGCCTACCACAAGAACCATTTATTTTAGTAGGATTTAAGGCAATTCCCTGATTCTTGGCCATATTTATAGAAACACTATTAAAATTAGTTAGAAATTCTGAACAACATAGCGGTCTGCCGCATGGTCCTAAACCTCCGATGTCTTTTGCCTTGTCTCTTACACCTATTTGTCTTAATTCTATACGTGTTTTATATTTAGACGCCAACATTTTAGCAAGTTCTCTAAAATCCACACGTTCATCTGCTATAAATTTAAAAATAAGTTTTTTTCTATCAAAAGTATAAGATGCTTCAAATAATTTCATATCTAAATCTTCTTTAATTACTAAATTTTTAGCATAATCTAAAGCTTTTTGTGCATCTTTAATATTCTTATCATTAATTTTCTTATCTTCGTTAGTTGCTACCCTTATAACATCTTTTAAAGGCAAAAAAACCTTTTCTTTAGGCATGTCCAAAACATCTGTTAATGCTTTTCCGAATTGTAATCCTCGCTCTGTTTCAACTATTACATAATCATCAATTTTTACATTTGTCGTACCTGGCGAAAAATAATACAATCTATTCGCGTTAAAAAAACTAATCCCTATTACTTTTACCATCTTTCATTTCTCCTATTCCAATAATAAAATTATCAATAAATAACAATATATTAACATTGTACTCTAGTTTTGCAATATTTTCCAAGATAAATGATATTTTTTTAGAAATTAAATTATCATTTTGTATATTTGCAAGGGATTTAATATCATTTGCCTCATAATAAATACATTTATTTTTAATTTTATAATTAAGCATATCCTTATAATATAATAAAATAACATTAAAAGCATTTATTAATAACTCTTTTGTATTGAAATAATTAAAAAATAAATTTTTTGCATCAATTATTGCATCTTCCGAAGATTTTTCTATTATTTTTACAAAGTCTATTACTTTATATATTGTTTCTTCATCAAAATTCGTAAGATTTTTAATAAAATCAATGCCTGATTTTTTTTGAAAATTATTAATTTTTATAACTTGACATCTAGAAACTATAGTTTTTATTACAGAATCTAAATTTGTGGTAGTGAAGATAGCCACTATATTACTATCCGGTTCTTCTAAAAATTTTAAAATAGTATTAGACGCTGCACCATTTAAAGTTTCAGCATCATTTATTATATATACTTCATTTTTACCTTCTATACTTTTTGTTTTAAATTCATTTTTTAGTTCAAGAATCGCTTCTTTTTTTATAATTTTATTTACTGGATTTATTATTTTTAATTCAGCATAATTTTCTTTATCTATTCTATTACATATGTTACACTCACTACAACCTTTTTTATACTTATGAGGACAAATTAAAACTTTACTAAACAAAATGGCATAATTAATTAGGTTTTCTTTATCATTTCCTGATAATATATAAGCTTGAACATTATTACCTTTATTGTTTATATTATTTAAAATTTTGTTTAATATTGGTTGATTTTTAATTTGTATTTCATCCATTACTACCACCCCATTAATAATTTAAAAGTAAAAATATAGCAAGGCCAATTATACCAGGAAAATCGAATAAACTTGCAATGATTATGGTTATAACATTTATTGGAATCATAAGGTTTAATGATGACAAAAACGTATTATAACCAAATAGTAAAATCATTCCTATTATTATTTTTTTTATAACTTTTAACACAAATCCAAACATATTTTCACCTCTAGTAGAAAATATGTATAAATACATGTAATTATGATACCCGATTTCTATTTTCAAATGCCATTTCTAAAGTTAAAGTATCAAGATATTCCATATCTGTGCCTATTGGAACCCCTTGCGCTATTTGAGTTATTTTAACATCTGAATTTTCAAGTAATTTTGTTATGTATAATGACGTTGTATTTCCTTCTATTCCTGGATTAAGCGCTAAAATAACTTCTTTAATATTTTCTTTTTTTATTCTGTTAATTAATTTATCAATTGATAAATCTTCAGGATTAATTCCTTCAATTGGGGATATTAATCCACCCAAAACATGATATTTTACCTTAAATACCCCAAGTTTTTCAAAAATAAAAACATTTTTTTGATTTTCAACAACACACAGTATATCTTTTTTTCTACTTTCATCATCACATATCAAACATTTGTTTGTATCAGTTAAACAACCACATTTAGAACAAGTAGTTATTTTATTTTTTATATTTAAAATTGTATCAGAAATTTGTTTAATTGAGTCTTGTTCCAAATTAAGTAACGCAAAAGCATATCTTTCTGCTGTTTTATTTCCAACACCAGGCAATAATTTAAAACAATCTATTAAATTTTGAAAATGCTGTGGATAATTCATTACTAACACCTATTATAAAAAGCTACTTAAGTTACCTGCTTGGCTTCCCATTTTTTGATTTATTTCTTTATTTATTTTATTAATAGCATCATTAACCGCAAGTGTAATCATATCTTCCAATATTTCAATATCATCTTTTTCTAATTCTTCAGCTTTTATTTTTACTGATTTAACCTCTTTTTTTCCATTCATAATAACAGTTACCAATTCCGATTCTCCAGTAAAATCCATAGCTTCTATTTTTGCTTTTGAATCCATTATATTTTTTTGCATTGATTGTGCTTGTTTCATTAAAGCTTGTAAATTCATTTTATTTTTCCTCCATTTCAATTAACTCACTAAATTCATTATATGAATTATTATTTAAATTACTTTTTCTCATTTTTTGCAAAGCTTCTTTTTCATCTATAAACTCTATATCTCCATTTTTTTTCTTTTCTACATAGTGAGGCCTAACTTTTTTCCAATATTCTTCTGTTATATATACTATTTTATACTCTTCGTTATATATAATTTTTAACAATTCTTTACTATTATCATATTCGTTTTCAATTCTATTAACAGCTGATTCCAACGGTAAAGTAATTATTATTCCTTTTTTAGAAACCGCAACTGGTTTAGCATCAATAAGTATTCCTGCAGAAATTTTATACTTATCATTTGTTAAATATTCGTTTATATTAGTCCATAAATCAGTTATAAACTTCATGTCTTGCTTTGTTGCTTCTTTTAATATGTTATTTATTCTTATTTTTTTCAATTCTAATAGTTTTTCATTTTTTTCTTGAGTTGTTTTTTTTAATGTTTCACGTGGAACATAACTTTTTTTTACTAGATGATCATCTAATGTTCCACGTGGAACATTAGATTTTGTTATAGAAAAAGAAGATATTTTATCAATTAATTGAATCATTTGTACTTCAAATGTTAATTCTTTTTGATAATTATTTTTTATTTTTATTAACGTTTCTGATAGAAAATCTATCATCATATATAATTTACTATCACTTAATTTATCTAAAATTTCTTTTTCTTCTTTTGAAACTTCGTTAATATGTATATTTTTTTTAAATAATATTCCTTTTCTAACAAAATTAATCATTTTTTCACATATTAGTAAAAAATCTTTTCCTAAAGATGAATATTCTTTTATTTTGTTAAAAAGAAATTCATAATTTTTATTTAAAATATTATTAAAAATATTATTTATTTCTTCATTATTTATATTTCCTGATAATTCATCTATATCTTTTAAAGTTATCATATCATCACTGAAAGACGCAGCTTGATCTAACAAACCTATCGCATCCCTCATTCCACCATTTGAATTATTAATTATTTCTTCAAGTGCTAATTCTTCTATTTTTATATTTTCTTTTTTTATTATATTTTGCAAGCAATTTTTCATTTTATCATGTGATATATTTTTAAAATCAAATCTTTGACATCTCGAAATTATTGTTGCAGGTATTTTTTGAGGTTCAGTTGTTGCTAATATAAATATTATATATTCAGGTGGTTCTTCTAAGGTTTTTAATAGTGCATTAAACGCTCCTATTGAAAGCATATGAACTTCATCAATTATATATACTTTATATTTAGACATGGATGGTACTAAATTTACTTTGTTTTTTATTTCTCTTATTTCGTCAACCCCATTATTTGATGCTGCATCTATTTCTATTATATCTGGATTATTATTTTCATTAAAAGATTTGCAATTTTCACATTCATTACATGCATCACCATTCTGATTATTTAAGCAATTTATTGTTTTTGCAAATAATTTAGCACTACTTGTCTTACCTGTACCTCTTGGACCAGTAAATAAATATGCATGGCTAAGTTTTTTATTTTTAATAACATTTTTTAGTGTTTTTACAATTGTATCTTGACCAAATACTAATTCAAATGTTTTAGGTCTATATTTTCTATATAAAGTTTGATATGCCATACACATTCTCCTTTCTTTAATTATTATAACATTTTAAAGATGTTTTTTAAACTAAAAAAGCTATGTTCCACGTGAAACATAGTACTTATTATTTTCAATGTTCCACGTGGAACATTATCGTCTATTTTTAAAAAAATTTTGAATCAAATTTAATGATTTTTTTTCATAGTTACTTAAATATATAAATTTGTTTTTATTAACATTGATGTTTTTATCTTTTTTTACTAAATAATAAACTTTATTTATTCTACTTAATAATATAGCTGCTTTACACATATCACAAGGTTCTAATGATACATACATATCACAGTTATTTAATCTCCAGTTTCTTATTTTTTTTGACGCTTTTGTTATTGCTATTATTTCTGCATGCATGATTGAATTTTTTTTCTTTTCTACCATATTATGTGCTTTTGCAATTATTTTATTATTTTTAATAATTACAGCTCCAACTGGAACTTCACCACTATTATATGCTTTTTCAGCTTCTTTTAAAACTAACTCAATATATTTTTTTTCCATAATTACCTCAATGTTCCACGTGGAACATACCATTTTTATCTAATGTTTCACGTGGAACATTAGATAAAATAAAAGCACACACGAAAAGAGGCTATTAAGGCTGCTGTCTCTCGACCCTGACCTGATTCTAACTTTTCCGTTGTGCAATAATATTTTATTATATTATTTAAAATTTTTCAAGCTTTAATAACTATGTTTCACGTGAAACATAGTTTTTTGATAAAAAAGAAACTATTCATTAGTTTCCTTTTTATCTTCTTCTGATAATTTGACTTCTACTTCTTCTTTACTTTCTTCCTCTTTCTCAACAACTGATACAGTAGCTACCTTTTGCCCTTCTCTTAGGTTCATTAACCTCACTCCTTGGGTAACTCTGCTCATTCTTGATACTTTATCAGCTGAAATTCTTATAACAATCCCCTGATCTGTAATTATCATTAAATCTTTTTCATCTGTTATTGTTCTAAATGCTACTATCGTACCATTTTTATCAGTAATATTTAACGTCTTAACTCCTTTACTTCCTCTATGAGTTAATCTATATTCATTGATATTAGTACGTTTACCATAACCTTTCTCAGTTACTACTAAAACATCTTGATCTTCTTTTGCAATTTCACAACCTACACAATAACAATTTTCTGATAATTCTATTCCTTTAACTCCGGTTGCAGTTCTTCCCATAACCCTAATTTCGTTTTCATTAAATCTAATCATTCTTCCATTATTAGATGCTATTACAATATCATCTTGTCCTGAAGTAAAGTGAACTGATAATACTTCATCATCTTCTTTTAATGTTACCGCTATTTTACCATTCTTTCTAATATTTTCAAATTCGCAAACATTTGTACGTTTAATTAATCCGTTTTTAGTTGCTACTACCAAATATTTATTTTCTTCGCTACCATTATCTAATAATATACTATTTATTTTTTCATCTTTTTCTATTGGTAATAAGTTGATTATTGGTAATCCTTTAGATTGTCTTGAAAATTCAGGAATTTCATAACCTTTTATTCTATATACTTTACCTTTGTTAGTAAAGAACATTACATGGTCATGGGTTTTACCTGATTTAAGAATTTCAACGAAGTCTGCCTCGTTTGTAGACATACCCTTTATTCCTACTCCACCTTTATTTTGTAGTTTATATGTATCTCTAGCCATTCTCTTAACATAACCTTTATGAGTTAATGCAACAACTATATCTTCGACTGGTATTAAAGATTCATCTTCGATGAAATCAATGGCAGTCATATCAATAGAAGTTCTTCTTTCATCAGCATATTTCTTCTTAATTTCAAGCATTTCTTCCTTAATAATATCAAGAACTTTTTGTTCTGATGCTAGAATTGCTCTTAATTCTTCTATTTCTTTTAATAAATTATTTAATTCATTTTCAATTTTATCTCTTTCTAAGCCGGTTAAACGTCTTAAACGCATTTCAAGAATGCTATTACTTTGAATTTCATCAAGACCGAATTTAGCCATTAATTTATCTCTTGCATCTTGATCATCTAGTGCACCACGGATTATTTTTACTACTTCATCAATATTATCTAAAGCTATTTTTAATCCTTCTAAAATATGAACTCTTTTTTCATCTTCGTTTAATTCATATTTAGTTCTTCTAATAATAACTTCTTTTTGATGATCTATATATTTAGATAAAATATCTTTTAATCCTAGTGTTTTTGGAGTTCCATTATCAATTACTAAGAATATAATTCCATAATTCATTTGAAAATTAGTGTGTTTATATAAATTATTTAAAACTACTTGTGGATTTGCATCCTTCTTAAGGGTAATTGTTATTTTAACCCCATCTTTTAAGTCTGTATGATAATCAGAAATCCCATCAATTGTTTTATTATGAACTAATTCTGCAACTTTGTTTTTTAAATCCATTGTGTTAGAACCATATGGAACTTCTGTAATTACTATTTGACTATGATTTCCAACCTCTTCTATTGAAGCTCTTGAACGAATAGTTATTGAACCTCTACCGGTTTCATAAGCTTTTTTTATCCCTGAATTACCTAGTATAACACCACCGGTTGGAAAATCTGGTCCTTTTATATAATTCATTAATCCATTAACATCAATGTCCGGATTATCAATTAACGCAACACATCCATCTATTACTTCCCCCAAATTATGAGGTGGAATATTTGTTGCCATACCAACAGCAATACCCATAGAACCATTTACTAAAAGGTTAGGTATTCTTGATGGTAAAACAACAGGTTCTTCACTTGTATAATCAAAGTTAGGTTGCATATCAACCGTGTCTTTTCTTATATCTCTTAACATTTCAAGTGATATTTTTGATAAACGGGCCTCAGTATAACGATACGCTGCTGCTCCATCACCTTCAATGTTACCAAAGTTACCATGTCCATCAACCATCATGTATCTTTGGTTAAAATCTTGAGCAAGTCTTACCATGGCATCATATATAGAAGAATCACCGTGTGGATGATAATGTCCCATAACGTAACCAACCGTAGTAGCTGATTTTTTATGAGGTTTATCTGGAGTATTACCTTCTTCAAACATTGACCATAATATTCTTCTGTGAACAGGTTTTAAACCATCCCTTAAATCTGGTATGGCACGAGATGTGATAACACTCATTGAATAATCAAGAAATGAGTCAGATATTTCTGTTACAATATCATTTTCAGCATGACTATCTCTTTCATGAAAAGTTCCACCAAATTCGTTTTCTTTTATTTCTTCTGTTTGATTATTTTTCTCTTCATTCATTTGTCACACCTCCTATATATCAAGATTCTTAACGTATATTGCGTTTTTCTCAATAAATTCTCTTCTAGGTTCTACTTCTTCACCCATTAATTTACTAAACATTGCATCAGCAGCTACGCAATCCTCTACCGTTATCTTTCTTAAAACTCTTTTTTCAATATCCATTGTGGTTTCATTTAATTCTTCAGCATCCATTTCACCAAGACCTTTCATACGTGCTATTTCAGCTCTTGCACGTACGTTTTCTGGTAAAGTTGCTAAATAGGCTTCTTTTTCAGCCTCGTCAAGTACGTATTTTCTTGTTTTACCATGCATTATTCTAAATAATGGAGGTTGTGCTGCATAAACGTGTCCTGCCTCAACGATTGGTCTAAAGAATCTATAGAATAACGTTAGTAAAAGCACTCTAATGTGAGATCCATCAACGTCGGCATCGGTCATTATTATTATTTTATCGTATCTTAGCTTACTTAGGTCAAATTCATCTCCAATACCTGTTCCAAATGCAGTTATTATAGTTCTTATTTCTTCATTTCCTAAAGCTCTATCTAGTCTTGCTTTTTCAACGTTTAAAATCTTACCTCTTAAAGGAAGAATAGCTTGAGTCATTGAATCTCTACCTTTTTTAGCAGACCCACCTGCCGAATCTCCCTCGACTATAAAGATTTCAGACACTTTTGGATCTTTACTTTTACAATCTGATAACTTACCAAAGAAATTAGTTGTTGCTAAATCACTTTTACGAGTTATTTCCCTTGCTTTTCTTGCGGCATGTCTTGCCCTAGATGCTAGCATTGCTTTATTTACTATTACTTTAGCTTCATCTGGATTTTCAAGTAAAAACTTTTCAAAACCTTCTGCAAATACTTTATCAGCTAACTTTCTTACTTCTGAATTACCAAGTCTTCCCTTTGTTTGACCTTCAAATTGTGGATTGGGATGCTTACAAGAAATGATCATAGTAATTCCTTCTTTTACATCATCTCCGGTTAAAGATTCATCCTTTTCTTTTAACATGTTGGTCTTTTTTGCATAATTGTTAATAACCCTTGTTAAAGCTCTTTTAACTCCCTCTTCATGAGTACCACCATCATGTGTATTAATGTTATTAACAAATGAATAAATATTATCATTATATCCAGTATTATATTGAAGAGCAACTTCAAAAAATACGTTATCTTCAATACCTTCTAAGTGAATAATATCTTCATGAATTGGAGTTTTTCCTTGATTAATAAATTTAACATATTCAGATATACCACCTTCATATATAAATGTTTCACCAGTAGTATCTTCTTCATCGCGGTCATCTCTTAACGTAATACGTAATCCTTTATTTAAGAAAGCAAGTTCTCTAACACGTACTTTTAAAGTATCATAATCATAAATATCCGTATCAAATATATCTGGATCTGGTTTAAAAGTTACCCAAGTACCAGTTCTATTAGCTTCACACTCTCCTATTACGGTTAATGGTTCAGTAGTATGACCACCATTTTCAAATCTTATTTTATGAATTTTACTATTTTTATAGACAGTTACTTCTACCCAACGTGATAATGCATTAACAACTGATGCACCAACACCATGTAGTCCACCAGATACCTTGTATCCACCACCACCAAATTTACCACCAGCATGAAGTACCGTATAAACGGTTTCTACCGTTGATATTTTAGTTTTCGGATGCACATCAACTGGAATACCACGTCCATCATCTTTTACTGTTATTGAATTATCTTTATTAATAATAATTTCGATGTTATTACAATAACCTGCTAAAGATTCGTCTATCGCGTTATCAACTATTTCCCATACTAAGTGATGAAGTCCTTTAACATCGGTTGTACCAATATACATACCAGGTCTTTTTCTTACGGCTTCTAATCCTTCTAAAACCTGTATGTCGGACGCATCATAATGTTCATTATTTTCTGCCATATCCTATTCCTCCTTTGTAAACGTTCCTTTATCCACAACGTAGATATCAGATTTTTCTTTTAATTTTTCATTTATATCTTTAATGTCAGTAGTAGTAATGAATATTTGAATATCATCTTTAAAATATTTAATAATGTTATTTTTCTTTACGTCATCAAGTTCACTAAAAATATCATCAAGCAAAATAATTGGTTTTGTTTTCTTTTCTTTAATAAAAACTTCTATTTCTGCAAGTTTTAAACTTAAGATAGATAATCTTTGCTGCCCTTGAGAACAAAATTCAGTGACATCTTGTCCATCTAAAAACAACTTAAAATCATCTTTATGACAACCTAAAAGAGTTGTTTTTTGAAGTAATTCATTCATAAATAAGTCATTATACCTATTTAGAATTAAATTTTTTAAATCACTATCATTTAAATCATCTTCATTAATAAAACTTTTATATTTTATCTTTAAATTACCCATTCCTGCAACACTATCAAAAACACATTGCAAAGACTCATTTATTTTATTAATAAATGAATACCTTATCTTTATTATATCAATGTTTTTAGACACTAACTTTTCAGTAATAATATTAAAATAAGTTCTATCAAACTTTGCATTATTCTTTTGCTTTAAATACTCATTTCTCTGTTTTAATATTTGATTATATTCCTTAAGTAAAAGAACGTAATCATTTCTAAATTGTGAAAGTTCTATATTTAAAAATCTTCTTCTAACGCTTGGAGACCCTTTGACTATTTCTAAGTCATCTGGGCAAAACATAATAACATTAAGTCTGGATAGATAATTACTTATTTTCTTTTGAGGTATATTATCTACTGATACTTTTTTACCTTTAGCATTAAGTAAAATAGACAAAGTATGAGCTGTATTAGTATCATCATCATACAAACCAGACACCTTAGTATACAATTCTTCACTTTTTACTAAATTCATCTCATTGTGTGTTCTATGTGATCTTGTAATTGCAAGAAAATAGATACTTTCTAATACATTGGTTTTTCCTTGAGCATTATTTCCTATAAATATATTTATATTTTTATTAAAATTTAAAG
>CALZLL010000009.1 GCA_945788325.1 uncultured Clostridium sp. | reverse complement strand
AAAACTATTATTAAAGCAAATAGAAAGATATTATGATGCCGTAAATAATTATAAACCTAAAACAAGTAGTTATAAGATAGGGGATTTAGTTAAGTTAGAAAAAGGTACTCTTCTTCATGGGACTTACAAAAACATTGAAGGATTAGAAAAAATAACTAAAGAAGGTTTGATATGTGATTTAGTAGTTGAAGGTAGAAGTTCTAAATATCCACTAACGGTAGGTGTTTGGAATTTACAAAAGGACTATTTGTTAAAAGATTATATCAATTTTTATAGTGGTGCAACTATTATGTTTAAAGAAAATGATTTAAAAGAAACAAAAGTTATACCCTATAGCAATATGAAAGATATTGCCAATATAGTAAATAGAAATGATTACTTTATATGGTCTATGGAACAAACTAAGGAAGCGAGATTTATGCCTAGTTATCAGCAAGAAAATGTACAAATTGGAATTATATTTAACGGTAATAATTTATATGTTAAAAAACTATTAAAAGGTGATATATTAAATAATGAATTAAGTGATTTGAATGTGAAACCATTTGTTAACGAGTGGTTTTATGAAAGATTTTTAACTGAAAGAAAAGAAAAGGATGATTTCTTTACTGATAGAGAAAGTGCAATTATCTTTGGATTACCATCTTGTTTTATAGAGGGTATATTAGTTGGTCGAAAGTATGAAATGGATGATGCAATGTTAAAAAGGATAAAAAAAATACTTCCTAATTGTTATATTTGCAATTTAGAGGGAAAGGTAATTGTAGAATAATGCCTTCTCATAAGATACATTTAGCAATAGCTAAGAAAGTTAATGAAAAATTAAAAATGGATTTAGATAGTATAATGTTAGGAAGTGTTATGCCTGATTTATGCATTGGTAGAAATCATACAATGAGTCACTATCAAAATGGAAAATTAGGAGTAGAAGGAACTGCTAATCCTGATTTATTTGTAAAACATAACAAAGATAAGCTGAATAATCCTGTTATTATTGGTTATTTAATTCATGTTTTAACAGATAAGTTTTACAATACATTTGCTTTTACTAACTTTTTTATTTATGATGAAAATGGTAATGATATTGGCTTGCATTTTAAAAATAAGGACAAATTATTAGAACCTAGTAAAGTTAAATATTATAAACAAAGAGAATTTGGTTTATATGATAAGTGGTTATTAAATAACGGGTATGTTGTTAAATTTAAAGATTTTAAATGTTTAGATAACGTTGTTGATTTAGATGTTGCAAAGTATGATAAAGAATATTTGAAGCAATACATAATAGATGCTAATAATGATATTGATAATTTAAACATATTTAAAAAAATAAATCTATCTAGATATAAACTAACTACAAAAAAAGAGCTAGATAAACAGTTTGATTTGTGCTGTGAATATATAATAAATTATATAAATTCTATATATTAAAATACCGCTTTCCCCACACCTATTTCGTTTCTGACTTTTGATTTTTAAGATTATTTACTAATACTTTTTAAAAAGAAAAACTATGAAGAAACTACCGCTTTCGGGCGAAGCCTGCGATTTTGAAATTTCGCCGCTCATTTTCAAAATATGTATTGATTAATGATAAAAATTTTTGTAAAATGAGAGTGTAATTTATATATGAGAAGTTATTATACTAATGGTTAAGGGTTTATGGAAATTGGTATTTCAACTCCAAATTACATGGACACCTAAACTAAAAACTTTATTTATTCTGTATTGAAAACATACAGGGGATTAGTTAAATGGTATAATAATGGTCTCTAAAACCTATGTTGTGTGTTCGATTAAACAAGTATTATTAAAAGATAAGAAAAGACTCAAAGCAAGTGCTTTGGGTCTTTTATATTCCTTAATCTTCTGCTTGTTTATTATTTTCTATATTTGAGATTATTGAATGTTTAGCGTGTTTAGTTTTAAGGTCTTTTGGTGACATATCAACGTATATTTTTGTTGTTTCGATATTGGTGTGTCCCAAAAGATCACGAAGTGAAAAAGCATCACCACCATTAATGACGAAATGGGTTGCAAAAGTATGTCTAAATTTATGTGGATTCATTTTTACTTTTTTATCAAATACTTTTTCTGCTTTTCTACTTAGTATTCTATAAACCATTTCGGCAGTTATACCAACTTGTGGTATAGGTTCATTAAACTGACTGTGAAATTTTAAGAATAGTGGTCCTTTTTCACTTCCTTTTAAAACTTCACGCTTATAAACATTTAATATCTTCTCGGTTTCTTTTGAATAATAGACCGTGCGAAAGGTATTTGTTTTAGTAGCATATATGTAGATGCTTCTTTCTTGTTTATTTATGTCTTCTAGTTTGATTCGTACAAGTTCACTATTACGAACTCTTGTATCAAGCAGTATCATAACTATTAATAGATTTCTTAGTTCTGATTTATAACGCAAATCAAACGATGTGATTAACTTTCGCACTTGGTCTATTGTAAAGTAATCTATTTTTTCTTTTTTTACCTTTTTAGGTTTAATTGTGCGAGCGGGATTGGCTATTAAATAACCATCTCGTTCTAAATAGTTAAAGAAAGTTCTTAGTGCTCTAGCGTGACAATTGAAGGTATTTGTCTTTTGTTTTGAGTATTTACTTTCAATATAGTATTTTATTTCTTCGCAAGTTAAATTTTCTAGGAAATGCACCTTTTTGATTTGCACTAAGAACTTTCGGAATGAACTTAGTTTAGCCTTATAAAACTTCATAGTTTCTGGGGACAATCCACGCTCGGTCATATTAGTAAAAAAGTAATTTACTGCGTCATCAAAAAGTAGATTACTTTGCATGGGTTGTTTTGCATCTTCCTTTGCAAATTTTTGAAAAAAGTTTGTTAATTCAGTAATAGTTTGTTCTGTCATATAAATTCTCCTTAATATAAATATTTTTGTAATTTATATGAGCAAAACAACCGTTAAAAGAAACAAATATAGAAAATCTTTTAACTAGTCCAAGGGACTACTAAAGTAGGGGATGGGTCTAGCTAAAAGTCATCACCTGCATAAATATAAAAAAAGCAGCATACCTGCTACTTAAATTCCTTTAATGGCAGGGGATGAGAGAATCGAACTCCCAACAGTGGTTTTGGAGACCATTATTATACCATTTAACTAATCCCCTAAATGGAACAAATAAATTATAACATAAAAAGTAATATTTTTACAACAATTTATTACTATGTATTTATATTTTATACATAATTATATGTTATTTTATTATATTTATATGAATATATTTAATTGGTGATATAATGAAAGTAAAATTAGATATACCTTATCCAGAAGTTAAGGTAGAAGAAAAAAATCCTTATTATGCAGACATATTAAGTGAAGATTATGCAGGAAGAGTAAGCGAGTCAACGGCTTCTTTCTTGTATTCATATCAACATTTTAATACGTTTAATACTAATGAGAAATTTTCTGAAATATTAGAAAAAATATCAATAGTTGAAATGAAACACCTGGAAATGTTGGGTAAAACAATAAAACTATTGGGTAAAGAACCGGTATACAAAACTTGTGAAGCATCTCGTGGGGATTGTATTATGTGGAACGCTAATTATGTTGATTATTCTACTAGTTTAAAAGACATGTTAAAAGTGGATATATATTCAGAGAAAACCGCGATTAAAACTTATGAACATCATAAAAAAATAATAAATGATAAATATATTAAACAAATGCTAGATAGAATAATACTTGATGAAAAAAGACATTTAGAAATATTTCAAACTTTATATGATGAACTATGTAAAAATAATGTGTAAAGTTTTTTGAAATTAGTTTTTAATAATATTAAATATATATAATTTTGATAAAATTATATTAGGTGATAACATGATTAACTCTATAATTGATTTTGGAAAAACTGATCTACTTATTTTACTTGCTATGATACCATCTATTATTATTGGAATAATTGTGTATAAAAAAGATATAGTTGAAAAAGAACCTTTTTCGTTGCTTTTAAAATTATTCTTATTTGGAATGTTATCGGTAGGAGTAGCTTTGTTTTTAGAAGTGTACGCTGAGAGAATTTTTTCTTTTACAACTAATAATGGAGTAACTAATATTTTATTTAGGTCATTTATAATTGTTGCTTTATCAGAAGAACTTGTTAAATGGATATTTACTTATTTTATTTGCTGGCGTAATAAGAATTTTAATTATGCTTATGATTCTATAGTATATTGTACGTTTATATCATTAGGATTTGCTACCATAGAAAATATAATAGCGGTATTATCTAATGATGGGGGCTTTTTATTAGCTTTTCAAAGAGGATTAATAACCGTGCCTGCTCATGCTTTTTTTGGAATAATATCAGGATATTATATGGGGTATGCTAAGAAGTATGAATTAAGGGGTTGGAAACATAAAGGTAAAAAAACTTTATTTTTAAGTCTTTTGATCCCTATTTTGGTACATGGAACGTTTGATAGTTTATTATTTTTATCAAGCAAAGTATCTTTATTAATGGTAACTATTTTAATTACTTATTTATATATTTCTTCATATTTCAAAATAAAACAAACTTCATTAAAAACTAAAAAAATAACAGGGGAATAATTTATTTATTCTCCTGTTTCATAATATTCTTCTAATGTTAAATTGTTTTTCTTTAAATACTTAGCAAGATCTTTTCCAACGTACCTTAAATGCCATGGTTCATAGCTGTAACCGGTTATGGTTTCTTTATCTTTTGGATACCTTATTATAAAGCCATATAGATAAGCAATGTTTTCTAAGTAAAAATATTCATCACTTTCGTAATTTGTTTGAATGGCGTTTTTATTGGTTGATATTATAAAATCAAATGCTATTCCAGCATTATGTTCTGATACTCCCGGTGTTGCTACGTATTTTTGGGCATATTCTAATCCATATTTAGTAACGTATGAGTTATATATTTTTTCTGATTCTTCAAAGGTTCTATAACCACTTCTTATGTTTATATAATAACCTCTTTCTAAAAGATTATCTTTAAGTCTTAAATAGTTATTATAAGTTTCTTCTTCTAATTTAATGTTTGATATAGTATTATCCATTACATCAACTATTTTATATTTTACTAAATCTGTTTTACTGATAGGATTTGCTTTATTTATTATTACTTCATACTTTCTATTATAATTGTTATTTACAACTTCTAATTTATCGCTTGAAGCATTCATTTTTTCATTAATTTTTTCGAAATTTTCACTATTATTTATGGCGGCTTTTAATTTATCTGTTTCATTAGTTACGTAATTACTAGCTACGTAAAAACCAATTATCAGAAAAAATGAAATTATAAATGAGTTAGCGATGATTTTTTTATAAGTCCTTTTCTTTGGTTTAGAAGCCTCTTTGATGGCAACTTTTTCAGCATCACTTTCAAATAAAAATTCTGTTTTTTCAAAATCATAAAATTTGATACTATTTTTCTTCATCATGCTACCTCTCGTATAATGAGATTATATCATAAGAAATAAAAAAAAGAAACCAGCTTCTTGGTTTCTATTCTTCATCGCTATCTTCATTATCCGTTTTAGATACTTTTTCATGTTCCCAAGTTATACTTACAACCCCAGGGTTAGTACTAATTTTATTTATTACCATCTCAACTTTACTTGGAGTTGATGTTATCATTATAGCTTTTAACTTAACTTCTTCTTCGGTTATTTCACTTCTTTCTAAACTGTTTAACACTAAGTCGTTATCATCAATTGTTTTTGCAAAACTAGTTCTTACTTTTTCTTCCTTAGTTTTCTTACAATTTATTCTAATTATATATTTTTCTTTTTCGCTAGCTTTTACTTTACCCATTATAAATAATGAGAATAATCTTAGTATGACGTTTGATAGGAGTACAAATATGGTACCAATGGTAGCTTCTAATACTAAACCAGATGCACATAAGGTTCCAATAGCAGCAACACACCAAAGTGTAGCGGCGGTATTAAGTCCTTTTATCTTGCTTCCGTCTCTTAAAATTACTCCAGCACCTAAAAAACCTATTCCAGATACTACTTGCGCAGCAATTCTAGTTTGGTCACTTACGTTTATTCCAAAAGATAGATAAACAAACAAAAAAGCTCCGATACATACTAATACGTTAGTTCTAAGACCAACCATACGATGTCTTAATTGCCTTTCTAACCCAATTAGAATACTGAGTATAAAACATATTAATAACCTAATAAAAAAAGTTGCTAAATCCATAATATCACCCTTTCTTTGTAGAAACTAATTATAACATATGTTATAATTTATATACAATGTTTAGAGGTGTTAAAATGAATAAAAATATATTTGAAATGAGTAAAACTAAAATAGAAAGTAAAATAAATGAAATTTTAGATAAGGAAATAGAGAAATATAAAGAAAATGAGTTTATCAAAGAATCATTAGAAGAATTAAAAAGACTTTCTTCTGGTGGTAAAAGGGTAAGGGGATACTTAGTTAAATTAGGTGCTATGTTATTTGGTAAAGATGATGAAGATTACGTTGATTTAGCAGCAGCTCTAGAAATATTTCAAACCGCAATATTAATTCATGATGATATTATTGATGAGGCTGATAAAAGACGTGGTATGGATACGATAAATGCTAAATATAAAGGACATATTGGTATTTCTAAAGCCATATGCATTGGTGATTTGGGATTTTTTATATCATATAGAATAATTAATAATGCTAACATTAGCAAAGAATTAAAAGATGAAATTATAAAAGTATATTCTAAAACCCTTCACAACACGGTAAACGGTGAAATAGTAGATGTAGAATTACCTCTTAAAGATATAAACTATCATAAATGTATGAGTGATAAAATTATATATGATATATATGTTAACAAAACAGCTTGGTATACCATTATTGGCCCTGTTTTAATAGGTGCTGCATCCGCTGGTGCAAGTGAGTGTGATAAACAAAAACTAATTGAAATGGGTACTAATTTAGGTATTGCTTTTCAAATTAAAGATGATTTATTAGGATTGTATTCAAATGCTTTTGACATGGGTAAAACTCTTAATGATATAAAAGAAGGAAAACAAACTATAATTTATAAATATGCAATTGATCATGCAAACCTAGATGATTTAAAAATTATTGAAAAATACTATGGTAACACTAATGTTACTACCAAAGAAAATAAAATTATAACAGAATTGTTTGAAAGACTAGGTGCTAGAAAGTATGCTGAAGATTTAGTTATCAAATATACAAATAAAGGCATAAAAATAATAGATGATATGGATGTAAAAAACAAAAAAGAGTTCACTGAGTTTGCTAATTATTTGCTTAACAGAGAAAAATAAGAAGAAATTACTAAAATATTGATAATTTCTTCTCTTTTTTTATTTCTGGTTTTAGATTATTTTTATAATTATCTATTTTATTGATAGTACTAGTTAGTTTTAATAAATTGCTTCTTATTGTATTTATTTCTTCGTCTTTAATTTTTATGATGAAGTACGTAAATTTTTTATATACTCTAGGAGATACCCCAATTATTAATTTAAAAGTTTCTGAAAAATATTCTAAGGAATTAAAACCATTGTTTAAAGCTATCGTCAGATATGAATCATCAGTATTTTTTATATCCGAAAGACTATTTAGTATTCTTTTTAAATTAATATAATTATTTATAGATATTCCTAGTTCTTTTTTAAATAATTTCATAATATAAAAACGATTAAAGAAAAAAATATCTGCTATATCTTGAATGTTTATTTTATTGTTTATGTTTTTATCAATATAAAAAAGAATGTCACAAATTAATTTGTTTGAATACATAAAATCACCTTTCTTTAATTTATTTTACCATTTATATCATAAAAAAGCCACTATTGTTTAAATTAATACAAAAATTTATGATAAATTATTGGTGAAAGGAAGGAAAATATTATGAAATATGCAAATTGGGCTTCTTTAGATGAAGCTAAGAAAAAATTAGTAAAGGTTAATTTGAAAGAAGAAATCAAAAAATCAGGAATACCTATTACTTCAAGTGATGATGGCATTTATGTAAGTGATAATGAAGGCCATACATTAGTTGTTGGATCGGCTGGTTCAGGTAAAACACAAACAGTTATATTACCACTTATTAATTTATCAATGAAAGCTAATGAATCATTATTGATAAATGATGTTCATGGAGAACTATACGAGAACGTAAGTGCTGAAATGTTAAAGGAAGGATATAACGTAATTGTAATTGATTTTGATGATTTAAGTAAAGGCGATTACTATAATCCGTTTGACATCGTTAAAAAGTTTTATAAGGATAAAAAGGATTATGCAGAAAATTTAATAAATCAAATAGCAAGTTATTTATTTGTACCTAGTAAACCAGATGAATTTTGGTCTAACTCTGCAATAAATTTATTTAATGGAGTTACATCTTATTTATTAGAAAATGATGAAGAAGTAACATTTAAAAAAATATTTGATTTAGCAAATACTTTTAATGAAGATGATACCGCTAAAAAGTTTTTAGATAATTTAGATAAGGCAAAAGCATCTTATTGCTATTTAACTGGTATTTTAGCATCTGCAAAAGATACAAGAAAAAGTATAATATCTGTATTTAATCAAGATTTAATGGAATTTGTATCTAATCAAGAATTAAATAAAACACTATCAAAATCAAGCTTTGATATCTTAAAATTTAGTGAAGAAAAAACAGCTTTATTTATAATTCCTAATAGATTTAAAAAATATTCTAATATTCAAAGTTTATTAATAAATCAAGTGTATGAAGCTTTGTGTAATAATAAAAGTAAAAAATGCATTAACTTTATTTTAGATGAGTTTGATAGTATGACTGAAATTAAGAATCTTAGCGCTATTTTGGATTTTTCTAGAGGTGTAAGAGTAAGACTTACCGCATGTATAAAAAGTTATATAAGTCTTGAAAAAACATATGAAAATCAAAATATAGATTTATTAAAAATGTGTTTTGCAAACATAATATATTTATATTCTAATGATTTATATACTTTAGAAGAAATAAGTAAACTATGTGGTAATACAAAAAATGAAAAAGGAGAAATTGAACCTCTTGTTACAAAAGAGGAATTAAGAATAATAGATAGAATGCATGCTATTGTTCTTATGACTAGAATGATGCCTTTAAAAACTGAAATGGTACCGAACTGGAAAATAAATTGGGGTTATGAATCAGTTCCTAACGAAGTACCAGAAAAGTAATATAAAAATACTGTTATATCAATGGTATTTTTATATTAATTCATATTCTTTAGAGAAAATTCTTTCATCAGAACAATATTCCATGATGAATTTATTATCTCTTTTACAAAGGATAATTCCAATGGTATTTGATTGATTATGGTTCTTAATATTTTTATCAACATAGTTCATATAGGTTTTTATTTGACCTATATGTTCTTTTTTTAGTTCGGTTGTTTTTAATTCTATAACTACATAACAATTAAACTTTATATTATATAAAAGTAAATCAATATAGTTATATCTATTACCTATCTTTATCTTATATTCATTAGATATGTAAGTAAATCCTTCACCAAGTTCACATAAAAAGCATTTTAGATTTTCTAAAATTATTTGTTGTAATACTTTTTCTGATATTTTATTCGTATTATATTTGTTTTTTATTAGAATTGGATTTTTAATAAAATCTTTGATATTCTCTTCTTCGTTACTTTTTTCTATTAGTTTAAGTTTTGTTTCATTATCTAATCTTTCATATTCATTGGATTTTATTTTTTGTCTTAGTTCTCGCACTGATAGATTTTGTTTTTCTATTACTTTTATATAGTAATTAGTTTTATTTATATCATTAATTGATAAAAGTTCCACGTAGTGACTCCAAGTTAAATAGTCCGACATTGTCGGACTTTTCTCATAAAATTGCCTCATATATTTTAACCTTGTTTCAGTATATCCTTTTCCTAATTCGTTGGTTAGCCTAACTGAATATTTCTTTATTATACCTTCACCATAATGTTTACCTGCTTCACTAAGTAGCTTTCCTACGTTATAATACGTATTTAAATCATTTCTGTTTTTAGAATAATCTTTTACTTTTTTATATACTTCATTATTTATTAGTTCGTTTTTTATCTCGTTATAGTAATTCATGTGTATTATTCCTTTCTTTTAGGCAGTTATTATATTTATAAAGTATAAAAAAATTTGTCATAATCTGTTTTTACACATAATATGTTAGTTACAAAACTTATTTTATAAAGAAATATATAAACTATAATAGTAAAAGTGTTAACAATGTGTGCACATATTAATATAATTATATTGGGTGATATATATGGAAAAAACTTCAAATATAAATATTAGAATAGATGATAAATTAAAAAAAGAAGCTGAAAAATTATTTAATGACTTAGGAATGAATATGTCTTCTGCAATAAATGTTTTCTTAAAACAATCCGTAAGAGAGCAAAAAATACCATTTGAGATAAGAAAAGAATATCCAAATTATGATACTGATAGTACAGATTATAATGATTCTAAAACATATGATTCTGTAGATGAACTTTTTAAGGAATTAGATAAATGAAATATAAGATAAGGTTTACTAGTAGATTTAAAAAATATCATAATTTAATAAATGATAAAAAATATGATAATGTAAGAGAATGTCATATAAAACCTGATTGGTTACTCATATATAAAATAGAAGAAGATATATTAACTTTAAATTTGATTAGAACGGTTAAACATAATTATTTATTTGAATAGTGTTTACTTTTCTTTCTATATATAATTAGCACTCTATATTGACAAGTGCTAATTTTTATTTTATAATGCTTATAGTGCAATAAAAAAGTGCATAATATATTTATTAGGGGTGATAATTATGTTTAACATGAACGAAGAAAAAGAAGAAAACGTTTTAGAAAAATATGGTAGAGATATTACCCAGTACGTTAAAGAAGGAAAGGTAGATCCAGTAATCGGTAGGGATGATGAAATACGTTCTATAACACGTATATTATCACGTAAAACAAAGAATAATCCGGTTTTAATTGGTGAACCAGGTGTAGGTAAAACAGCTATCATAGAAGGACTTGCACAGCGTATCGTAAAAGGTGATGTGCCAAGTAGTTTAAAAGATAAAACTATATGGGAACTTGATATGGCTGCATTAATAGCGGGTGCTAAATATCGTGGAGAATTCGAAGAAAGACTTAAAAACGTACTTAACGAGGTTAAAAAGTCAGAAGGACAAATCATTATGTTTATTGATGAAATTCACATGATTGTTGGTGCTGGTAAACTAGAAGGCGCAATGGATGCTGGTAACATGCTTAAACCAATGCTTGCAAGAGGTGAAATACACTGTATTGGTGCAACTACACTAAATGAGTATCGTAAATACATTGAAGATGATGGTGCATTAGAGCGTAGGTTTCAAAAAGTGATCGTAAGAGAGCCTTCTGTTTCTGATACAATTACGATATTAAGAGGTTTAAAACCTAGGTTTGAGGTTCATCATGGTGTATCAATATCAGACAGTGCGTTGGTAGCGGCAGCTACTTTATCAAATCGTTATATAACAGATAGATTTTTACCTGATAAAGCAATAGATTTAATTGACGAAGCCTGCGCAACAATCCGTGTACAAATGGATTCTGTTCCTGAAAACATAGATTCTTTAACTCGTAGAATTATGAAACTTCAAATAGAAAGAGAAGCCATAAAAAAAGATAAAGATGAAATAAGTAAAGAAAGAGTTAAAGAGCTAGATTCTAAAATAAAGGAAATGAAAGAAGAAGAATCTAGTTTGAGAAGTGACTGGGAAAAAGAAAAAGCTATTCAGTCTAATATTAAGAAGACTAAAAAAGAATTAGAAGATGCAAGATTTAAACTAGAAATGGCAGAAAATAACTATGATTTAGAAAGTGCTGCAGTACTAAGACATGGTACTATTCCAGAGCTAGAAAAAAAGCTTGATAATTTAAAACATTCTAATGAAAATAAGATACTATCAGATAGGGTAACCGAAGAGTCAATTGCTGGTGTAATATCTCGATGGACAAATATTCCTATAACTAAATTAGCTCAAGGTGAAAAAGAAAAAGTTTTAAACCTTGAAGAAAATATGAAAGAAAGAGTAAAAGGACAAGACGAAGCATTAAAGCTTGTTAGTGAGGCTATTTTAAGGTCTAGATCTGGTATTAAAGATGAAAATAGACCAATTGGTTCATTTATCTTTTTAGGGCCTACAGGAGTAGGTAAAACCGAAGTTGCAAGAACGCTTGCCTATGAATTATTTGATGATGAAAAACACATGATAAGAATAGATATGAGTGAGTATATGGAATCACACTCTGTTGCAAGACTTATTGGAGCGCCTCCAGGATACGTAGGTTATGATGAAGGTGGACAGTTAACCGAAGCCGTAAGAAGAAATCCATACAGCATAGTTTTATTTGATGAAATAGAAAAAGCTCATAAAGACGTATTTAACATTCTTCTTCAAATATTAGATGATGGAAGAATAACAGATGGTCATGGACGTACGGTTGACTTTAAAAATACGATAATAATAATGACATCTAACTTGGGAAGTGAATACGTTCTTGATGGTGAAGTTGATAACGAAGTCATAATGGGTGAATTAAAAAATCATTTTAGACCAGAATTTTTAAACCGTATTGATGAAATAATAGTATTTAATGCTTTAAGTAAAGAAGTTATTTATCAGATATTAGATAAGTTAGTAAAAGATCTTAATAAGAAGATTACTAATCAAAGAATAACTATTTCGTTAACTGATAAAGCAAAAGAATGGATCGTAGATAATGGTTATGATCATAATTACGGAGCAAGACCACTTAAAAGATTTTTAACTAAAAACTTAGAAACTTTATTAGCTAAAAAATTAATAGATGGTAGTATTATAAGTGGGGATAAGTTAATAATTGACGTTAAAGATAACAATTTAGTTATAAATAAATAAGGAATTGTAAAAATGCAATTCCTTTTATGTTATAATTTAAAATAGGTGATTACCATGGAACTAGATTTTAAAAATTGTAGTATTGATGAGCTAGCTAGTAATACATCTTATATAATAAATTCAAATGAAAAGAAATACATTTTAAGGGATTTATTAAAAAGAAATGATAGAAAAGATGTTATTAGTATTTTATTTAAATATTTTTTAATAAATACTGATAAAGATGTATTGGATATAATATCAAGAGAAGAATATAATGATGTATTTGATGATTTAATAAAACAAAATTTTAATAGCATAATAATAGCTTCTATTAATTCTAATAATGTTGATGTACTAACTAAGTTTACTAATAGATATTTTAATCTTTTATTAGATAATTTTAATTTATTAATAGAGCATGAAAAGTTCTCAAAACACTTAAAAACATTTTTAAAGTCTATATATGAAGAAAAAATATTAGATAGATATAAAGATGAAATACTAGATTCTGTGTTAAAACATTTAAAAAAAGATTCAAGCAAAACGGTTTTATTTGATTACTTAGTTATGGACTTTTTTATCTTTTTAGATAAAATGTCAGACGATTATATTGAAAAAAATATAGATAAATTCATTGAAGCAATAAATGGATTTATGGAAAAAATAGTGGTAGATAGATTAGAACCAACGGAAAATGAGTCGGCGTTTATATTAAACACAATTACAAAAAAAGCTAGATCTAATAATATGATTAATAATCTTCTTGAATCTAAGAAAGATTTCATAATAAGTCTTTTTACGGGCTTACCAAAAGAAGAATTAAAAAAAATTGAGCTTTATGATTTTTATCTAAATTTAATTGATGATTTATTAAGGTTAGAAAATAAAAAGCTAAAAGATTTAGAATATCATAATGGTGGTTTTTCAAACGTAATTATAATAGGAGATAAGGTCCTTAAAACTGGGGAGAAAAATACGTATGAAATACCTTATAATAAAAGGTTTTTACAGCCTCTAATAAGGCAATATGTTAAAAGTGAAAGAAAATGTAGAGGTGGATACTATGAAAATCATGAATGTATAGAAGTGTACGAAAGGGTATCAACTAAAAACATAACCGACGATGATGCGTATTTTGTGTTTAAAGAATTATTAGACGAGGGAATTTTATGGGCTGATGCTGCTCCAAGAAATTTGGGTAAATTACTAAAACCAAATAAAGTATATTTAAATGAGGCATATGATTTAAAAAATGGAATTAAAGAAGAATATTACGTAGATGATGAAGTTGTCGGTATAATAAGAAAAGAAAATAAAGAAATTTTGCAAGAGGGGGAACTTGTTATAACTGATATTGATGAAATATATGATATAAGTGATTTAGATTTAATAAAGAAAATTATTGATGAAGATAACTTGGATAAATATGAAATTGATAGATTAATAAGGAAAATTTATCAAATAGATCCTGCAAATGATTATTTAAAATACATTGAAACTTATATTAAAGAAGAAAAGGAAAATATTAATGGTAAAAAAATGTAAAGTTAATACTAAAATTGTTATAAAAATGATTTTTTTATGTTAATATTATAATAGATTAGAGTAAAGGAGTTGATAGTTTGGCAAAGAAGGAAGAAAAAAATCCAGTAGGAAGACCAAAGTTGGCTGATTCTGAGTCAATCAAGAAATCTTGGTTTATGATAGGAGCTAGTTTAGTAATTGTTTTTGTACTTGTTGTGTGCGGAACAGGTGTTCTAACTTCAAGAACTCCTTTAGAAGTATTAACTTTTAAAAAAGCTAAAGCTAGTGTAGTAAGAACAGACGATATTACCATTAAAAGAATTAAGACTGTTGATAAAGATGAAATAAAAGTTAAAAGAGTAAGAGTTATTCCTGCTAAAAAAGTAGAAACAAGAATGATTAATACTAATGGAACAGTAACAAGAATTATTAGTGTAAATTAGTTTAAGAAGCATCTTTTGATGCTTTTTTTGTTTGAAAGTTAAATATCGTGTTATAATTAATTAGTAATTAAGGAGAACGTGATGAAGAAGTTAAAAAATATATTTATAGGAATAATATTTAGTTTTATAGTTTTCTTTTTATTTAGTAGTCATGCTTTAGCTAAAACCGTTAATGTTTATGTTTTTCATGGAAAAACTTGTCCTCATTGTGAGGAAGCACTTTCATATTTAAATAGTGTTAAAGATAAATATGATTTAAACATAGTAAAATATGAAGTGTGGTATAATGCTGATAATTATAAATTAATGAAAGAAACGGCTGATTATTTAGATGTTAGTGCAACCGGAGTACCATTTGTAGTTATTGATAACACACCTATTTTTGGATATTCCGAAGGTACAACAGATGATACATATAGGTATCATATTAATTTAGCTAAAAAAGATAATTTTGTTGATAAAGTTGGTGTAAAGCTAGGAATTGTTCCAGCGGAAGAGTTAAAAAAATTAGATGATAAAAAAAATAATAATTATTCGTTAAATTTACCTTTTAAAGGAATGGTTGATTTTAAAAATTCATCTCTTTTATTATCATCATTAGTACTTGGAATAATAGATGGAATTAATCCGGGTACAATATGGATAACAATATTTTTAATTGTTTTATTAATTGGTATAAAAGAAGATAAAAAAGTATGGAAGTTAGCTTTGTTATTTATTATATCATCTGCTTTTGTTTATTTACTTTTCATGACTTCTTTACTTTCATTTGAAAAAGTAGCTAATTATATTACGTTGATAAGAGTATTAATATCATTATTTGCAATATTAATAGGTAGTACAAAACTTAATTTTTTTATAAATTTGATAGATGATAAAAAAGAAAATAATGAATCTAAAATAAAAAAAATATTTAATAATAATAAATTTTTATTAAGCGTGATAGGAATTGTATTATTAGGTGTTATAACTACATTAATTAAGTATTCATGTGCTACTTTAGCTTCTAGCTTATTTACTAATTTATTAGCTTTAAATAATTTATCTGGAATAAGCTACTGGTTATATATTATAATTTATATTATTTCTTTTATAATCATACACATATTTATTTTCTTATTAGCATTTATTTTGATAAAACTTTCTAAAATAAATTCTAAGTATTATAAATATGCTAATTTAATAAGTGGCTTATTAATGCTTTTAATAGGTATTTTAATACTTGCAAAACCCGAATGGTTATTGTTTAATTAAATTTATTTGATGTTATAATGTATATAAGGAAGTGGTTTTATGGGTACTTTATTTATTGTTGCAACCCCAATTGGAAACTTAAATGACTTTTCAAAAAGAGCGGTTGAAACCTTAAAAGAATGTGATTTAATATTGGTTGAAGATACAAGACAAACAATAAAATTACTTAATTTTTTTGAAATAAAAAAGAAAATGGTTTCTTATCACAAGTTCAATGAAAAAGAAAGAACCATGGAAATAATAACTGATTTAAAAAATGGTAAAAACATAGCCTTAGTTTCTGATGCGGGAACACCATGTATATCTGATCCTGGATATATATTAGTTAAAGAGGCAAGAGAAAATGACATTAAAGTCATCGGAATACCGGGATGTAGTGCGGTAATTACGGCTTTATCGGTCGGCGGGTTAGATACATCATCATTTTCATTTTATGGTTTTGTACCAACTGAAAATAAAGCTAAAAAACAATTATTTAATGAAATAAAAACATCTAAAGTTAAAACTAAAGTTATATATGAGTCTCCAAAAAGAATCATAAAAACATTATCAGAACTATCTATTGATATTCCAGAGTGCGTGGTAAGCGTATGCTCAGAACTTACAAAGATTCATGAGAAGTGTATTTATGGTAAAATAGATGAAGTGATAAAAAAAATGAAAGATGATCCAAATAGTTCTAAAGGAGAATATGTTATTTTAATAGAAAATGAACCAGAAATAAAAAAAGAAAATGATATTTCTTTAGAAGCTATGATTGTAGATGAAATGATTAATAAAAATTGCTCTATTAAAGAAGCAATTAATAACATAAATAAAAATACTGATAACATAAGTAAAAAAGATATTTATAATGCAAGTTTAAATTTAAAAGATATATTAAAAAGATAACGAAATTTACGTTATCTTTTTAATATGTAAATCTTAGCAAAAGTATTAGTATCTTTATCATATTTAAAGTTACTTTCTAAATCTATAAATTGACCTTTCATTTCTTCCATGTTTTTTCTTATCTCATCATCTTTTTTCTTTGTATCTTTATTAAGTGATCCTGAAACCGCATAAATGCATGGAATTCCCATACCAGCCCATGCTTTGAAATGGTTTTTAAGCCTTGGTAGAGAACTTGTGGTCACAAAACATTCAGCTTCTTTTATAAGTTTTAAATTATTTGGTGTTATAATTTCTTCATAAACTCCGTATGGGTTATTATTACTTGTATTTATAATTGTTAAGTTATCTAACTTTTCACTTTTCATACATGTGGTTATTATTTTAGCAGTTTTATCATCTTTAGCAAACTCTCCAGCTATAGTAGGTATTAAAGTTTCACTATCCCTATAATATACATCACAAAATTCAACGATGTTATTAACGTTTAAGTAATTTTCTATTAAATTCGCAATCATTTGTTTTTCTTTTTTCTTTGCAGCCATTAATATTTTAAATTCTAAATTATTTTTTACATATGCATTTTTAGTTACTTCGCTTACGTTTGGAAACTTTGAAATATTCTTTTCCATATTTTATTTTCATCTCCTTTTAAAAGCGCACGAAAAGAATGATACCACACATTTATAATCTATGTCAAGAATTAAAAAATATCATATAATATAGTATGAAAAAATACGTTATATTTAATCTTTTGATACAATTATTAATTCTTTTTACTTCGGTAAACATATTTTTTAATACTGACAATATTCGCTTTTTATACTCACTATTTATAATAGCTATTATATTTATACCACGATTAGTAGAATATATTTGTAATTTTAAAATTAGGGCTTTTTATCACTATATAACTACGATAATTTGTTTAATATTATTTGTAATTTTAATTGCAATTTAATAACTTTGTTATATAATATATTATATATGATAAAAAAATAGGAGAACAATATGAATAGTAATTATAACGATATAATTGATATTATTTTAACTTTAACAGATGATGAAGATATATCAAATAACATAGCTATATCAGGTAGTATTGTACCTTATTTGGTAACTAATAAGGAATCTTTAGAATATCATTCTGATTTTTATATATTAGTTAAAAGTAAAAAAATTGATTTAGTAAGGAATAAAGTAAGAAAGTTAACTAAAGAATATGAATTTGACTTCGTTTCTGATTCAAAAAGATATTCAAAAGAAGATTATGGATTTAAAATTAAATATCAAGGTACAACGGTTGGATTTTTTCCATATTCATTAATAGATGATGATTTAACCATAAAAACATATTCATTGAACAAAGAAAAAGATAAAATAGATTTTAAGAAGAAAATTATACCTAGGGTTACTAAAAGTAGTGTTATAAGATTGATAAACTTTGGCAAAGATAAAAAAATAAGAATAATGACACCAGAATTTATATTGGCTGATAAGGAAACAAGAGAAAAAGGGCCTGGTAATCCTACCAAGGAAACAATGTATTTATTAAATAAAATAATTGATGAAAGCGTTTTAAAAGTTGTAAGAGAAAGTGTTATAAATACTAAGGTTAAAATATTAACTAAAGAAACCAAAGATAATAATTATATACTTATTATAATATTAGCGGCTTTGGTCGTATTACTTTTAGCAGTAGCGTACATTTGTTTTAAAAAATAATCCCTAAAATGGGATTTTTTTAGTATAATATATATAGTGAGGTGATAAGAATGGAAAGAATAATATTTCATGTTGACGTTAATAATGCATTCTTATCATGGTCTGCTGTTGAAATGCTTAAAAATGGAAATAAATTAGACATAAGAACCATACCTGCGGTAGTTGGTGGTGATGAAAAAGAAAGAAAAGGTGTTGTAGTTGCAAGAAGTTTTCCAGCCAAAAAAGCCGGAATAAAGGCTGGGGAACCAATTTATATGGCAAGACGTAAGGTTGATAAACTGTTTGTTGTAAGATCAAATAAAGAGCAATATAAAAAATATTCAGATGCTTTTTATAACATATTATGTAAGTATACACCAGTAATAGAAAGATATTCAATAGATGAATGTTTTATGGATATGACTGGCATGGAAATGATGTTTGGTGATCCAGTTAAATTAGCATATAAAATAAAAGATGAAATATATAATACCCTTGGTTTTACGGTTAACGTAGGTATTGGTAATTCAAAAGTTTGTGCAAAAATGGCTAGTGATTTTGAGAAACCAAATAAAGTTCATACTTTATTTAAAGATGAAGTAAAATCTAAAATGTGGCCTTTAGAAGTGGATGATTTATTTATGGTAGGAAAAAGTTCTAGCAAAAAACTTCATGAACTTAATATTAATACCATTGAGGATTTAGCTAAAACAGATGTTAATATGCTTACTAGATATTTTAAGTCAATGGGAAAGATGATGCATGAATATGCAAACGGAATAGATGATTCTCCGGTTGAAAGACCAATGCCTAAAAATCAAGGAATAGGACATTCTACTACTTTACCAGAAGATGTAGAAAGTATAATTGGTTTAAAAAAAGTACTTAGAAGATTATCTGATATGGTTGGTATAAGATTAAGAGAAGAAGGTAAGTATGCTACTGTTATATCAGTTCAATTAAAAAATAATATGTTTTTTAATTATCAACATCAAAAAAAGCTAATTAATCCAATATCTTCAAATGAAGATATTTATGAAAATGCATGCTATTTATTAAAGGAAATGTGGAAAGGTGACCCAATAAGATTAGTCGGGTTAAGAGTAAGCGATTTTACTGATAAAACGTATGAACAAATTTCTTTGTTTGAAGAAACTGGTAAGATAAAAAAACGTGATAAAGTGCAAAAAGCAATGGATGAAATAAATAAAAAATATGGTACGAATACCATAAAAAGTGCTGCTTTATTTGATACTGAAAAATAGTTCGTTAAAGAACTATTTTTCTATATATCCAATAAATTTTAAATTTCTATATTTTTGATTATAATCCATGCCATATCCTAATACAAATTTATCTTCTATGGTAAAACCAACATAA
>CALZLL010000008.1 GCA_945788325.1 uncultured Clostridium sp. | reverse complement strand
TTTAGTAAAATCTTTTAAAAGTTCTTATGGAATTAGTGCAAGTAGTAATTTAACACTTACGCTATGTTTAGAAATAAAAGATGAAAAAGGAAATATAATAAAAAATATAAATTCTTCTGATTCAATGAAAATAAAAATTCCTTTAACAGAACAAATGATTAATATTGAAATGGACTATAAAGAAATAAATAATAGTGATAATGCAAGTGTTTATAAAGAGTTTTATATAGGTAATAAAGTTAAAGTGACTTTATCAATAATAAGTTTGTTATTATTTATAGCATCAACTATTAAATTAGTTTTGTTTATGTTAAAAACTAGTTCTAAAAAAACAGCTTATGATGCTACATTAAATAAAATACTAAGAGAATATGATAGGGTTATAGTTAATTCAAGAAAAGATCTAAATGTTAGTAAAAAAACAGATGTAATAGATGTTAATAGTTTTAATGAATTGTTAGACGTAAGAGATAATTTGGAAAAACCTATAATTTTCCATGAAATACACAAAGGATTAAAGAGTGTGTTTATGGTAAAAACTTCTAATGAAACTTATAGGTATATACTAAAATTAGCTGATTTAGAAAAGGAAACAAAAAAATGATAAAGAAGCATAAGAAGGAAAGAATAAAAAGGAATATAAAAGACAGAACTGACCTAATATTATTTCTTCTTTTTTGCGTTTTTACACTTTCTTTTACTGTTGGATATGCTGCTTTAAACCAAGATTTAAAAATAAGTGGCGAAGCAATGTTTAGAGTACAAGAAGACATAAGAATAACAAACGTAAGTTTATATGAAACAACTAACTTAGGATTAGAAAATTATAATAGTAAGTATAGTAAAAACACTATAAGTTTAGGTGTAGATTTAAAGGAGCTATCTTCAACCGTAACTTATAAAGTAGAAATAATAAATAGTGGTAATGTATCAATGTGGATAGATTCCATTATCCAAGAAATAAATAATAATTCTAATATGGAGTATATATTAGAAGGCATTGGTATAAAAGAACTAATAAATCCAGGAGATATAAAAGAATTTAATTTAAAAATTAAATATAAAGAAGGTATAACAGCATTACCAGAAAATACTAATTTAGATACAACTATATTATTTAACTTTTTAAAACCTACAAGTGTATTGGCTCTTGGAACAAAAGGTGATCAAACTTATTCATTTTTTAACGGAACGATAGCAAAAGAAAAAATAGAAAGTATGGAGTTTATGCCTACGCTAGATGTGGTTGATAATGCTATTGGTTTTTGGGATGCATCTTATGATAAAAATGGGACAGTAATAGCATCATATAAAGATAGTGATAATGATGGGTTATATGAACTATATATTGGTGGTATAGGTTGTGTTAATGCACCTGAGGATTCATCACACTTATTTAGAAATTTTAATAATCTATCAAAAATAACTTTTAATGATTATTTTAACACAAGTAATGTAACTATTTTTGATGGAATGTTTTATAAAAACACTTCTTTAACAAGTTTAGACGTATCTAATTTTGATACATCAAAAGCAATTAGCATGAGATTAATGTTTTCTGGTTGTAGTAATATAACGAGTCTTGATTTATCTAATTTTGACACTTCAAAAGCAACAAATATTCAAGCACTTTTTCAAAATTGCGCTAATTTAGTCAATTTAAACATATCAAGTTTTAACACATCAAACGTAACAACTATTTCATTTATGTTTAATGGTTGTAATAACATAACAAGTATTGATTTATCAAATTTTGATACATCAAAAGTAACTGATATGAAAGCACTTTTTCAAAGCTGCACTAATTTAGTCAATTTAAACATATCAAGTTTTAACACATCTAATGTTGAAGATATGCAATACATGTTTAATAATTGTAATAAGATAACAAGTTTAGACTTATCAAACTTTGATACATCAAAAGTAACAAATATGACTAATTTGTTCGGATATTGCTCATCATTAAGTGACGTTAACTTATCTTCATGGAATACATCTAGTGTAATAAGTATGTCTAATATGTTTAGGGAAAATAAAAATTTATTGAATTTAGATTTATCTAATTTTAATACTAGTAATGTAACAACTATGCAGTTAATGTTTTATGATTGCAACAGCTTAGTAAATTTAAATGTATCAAGTTTTGATACATCAAAAGTAACAGCTATGCATTATATGTTTTATAATTGCAATAGCTTAATAAATTTAAATGTATCTAGTTTTGATACATCAAAAGTAACGACTATTGAATATATGTTTTATGGATGTAATACATTAACAAGCCTAGATTTATCAAACTTTGATACATCAAATGTAACTAACATGGGTAATTTATTTAATGCATGTAGATCTTTGACTTCACTTGATTTATCTAATTTTGATACATCAAAAGTAACAAATATGCATGCAATGTTTGCTGGCCTAACCAAAGTATCTAATATTACTATAAATAATTTTAATACATCAAAAGTAACAAATATGGCTTATATGTTTTCTGGATTTGATGCATTAACAAGCCTTGATTTATCAAACTTTGATACAAGTAGTGTAACAAATATGGCACATATGTTTTCTTATAGTCGTAAAATTAATAGTATAAATATAAGTAGTTTTAACACATCAAATGTTACTAATATGAATAGTATGTTTAGGTATTGTGATAAATTAGAAAATTTGGATATATCAAATTTCAACACATCAAAAGTAACTGATATGGCATATATGTTTTCAGATGATTATATTTTAAATAATTTGGATATAAGAAGTTTTGATTTCACAAGTGTAACAGAATCAACAAGTATGTTTAATGGTATGCCTAAAGCTAGTTTAATTACCGTAAAGAATCAAACGGCATATGATTTTGTAATAGGTGCAAGAAGTGATTTAACTAACGTACAAATAGCTGGTGCTTAAATAGTTGACAAATTACTAAGAAATAAATAAAATATAAATGTTAGTGAAGAAGGAATTTACGACTCTGGAGCTAAAACGTAATATAGGCGATAACTTAATAAAGAGCTAGATTATTATCTAGAACAAAGGTGGTACCGTGGACAAGTTAGTTCATCCTTTAATTAGGATGGACTTTTTATTTTGAAAGGAGATAATATTATGACATTATTTGAAGATTTAAAATGGAGAGGTTTGATTAAAGATATTTCTAGTCTTGAACTAGAAAATAAATTAAATAATGAAAAATTAACTTTTTACATAGGAACTGATCCTACGGCAGATTCTATGCACATAGGACATTATTCATCATTTTTGATAGCTAAAAGGCTTGCAAAGTATGGTCATAAACCAATTTTATTAATAGGTGGTGGAACCGGCCTTATTGGGGATCCTAAACCTTCTAAAGAAAGACAAATGATTACTAGAGAAGAAGTTAATAAAAACGTAGAGGGATTAACTAAACAAGCAAAAGAAATATTTGGTTTTGAAGTAGTAAATAATTATGATTGGATAAAAGATATAGATACTATTAGTTTTTTAAGAGATTTTGGTAAATATATTAATGTTAACTATATGTTATCTAAAGATATTATTAATAGAAGATTAGAAACTGGAATTACTTTTTGTGAATTTGCATATACAATTATTCAAGGTTTAGATTTCGTACACTTAAACGAAGAAAAGGGTGTTACTCTTCAAGTTGCTGGATCTGATCAATGGGGAAACATAACAACTGGTATTGAATTAGCTAGAAAAAGAAATAATGTTGAACTATATGGTATGACTATGCCACTTGTTACTGATTCTAATGGTGTTAAGTTTGGTAAAACAGAAGGTAATGCATTATGGTTAGATAAGAATAAAACTTCTTCTTATGAATTATATCAATACTTAATTAACTTAGAAGATTCTATGATAATTGATTATTTGAAAAAATTAACCTTCTTAAGTAAGGAAAAAATAGAAGAAATAGAAAAAAGACACTTAGAAAATCCACATCTAAGAGAAGCTCATAAAGCTTTAGCTAAAGAAGTAATAACTGATCTTCATGGTAAAGAAGAATTTGAAAAGGCTGTTAAGATAAGTGAAGCATTATTTAGTGGTAACGTTAAATCATTATCAAAAGAAGAAATACTAATGGGATTTAAAGATGTACCTTCGTTTGATGTTAAATCTGGAACTAAACTTATTGATATGTTAATAGATAATAATATTTGTCAAAGTAAAAGGGAAGCTAGGGAATTTTTAAATGCTGGTTCTATATCAATTAACGATGAAAAAGTAAAAGATGAGAACTTAGAAATAAATAGTGATATTGCAATAGATAATGAATTATTAGTAATAAAAAGAGGTAAGAAAAAGAACTTTATTGGTATTTTAAAATAAAGAATTTTTCTTTCTTTTTTTGTTTGTGGTAATTTATTAAAAAAAATGTTATAATTATTACGCTAAATAAAAAAGAAAGGAGGAAAGAAAATGAGTAAGATTAAGATTTTTGGTTTAGGTGGCCTTAACGAAGAGGGAAAAAACATGTATGTTGTTAAGGTTGATAATGATATTTTTATTTTTGATGCTGGTTTAAAATACGCGGAAGATAAGTTATTGGGTGTTGATTATATAATACCAAGTTTTGATTATATAAAAGAAAATATAAAAAATATCAAAGGTTTATTTATAACTCATGGTCATGAAAAGAACATGGGAGCGGTTTGTGATATTGTATCCGAAGTTCCTAATTTAAAAGTTTATGCTACAAGGTTTACTGCTAATTTACTTCGTAAGGAACTATATGATTCAAATGTTAAATTTAAAAACATTATTGAAATAGATCCTCATAAGAAAATAGGCTTTGGTAAAAATAGTATTTTTCCTGTTAGATTAACTCACTCTATACCTGATAATGTTGGTTATGCATTAAATACCAAGGATGGGACTATTTTTTATACTGGTAATTACGTATTTGATGCTACTATGCTTGGACCATATAAGGCGGATATTGGAAAGCTTGCATATATTGGTAAACAAGGGGTGTTATGCTTATTAGGAGAATCTATGTATGCTGATAAAACAGGGTATACATCTCCTAAAAATAGAATTGATAGATTAATAAAAGATACACTTAATAAAACTGATAATAGAGTTATAGTAAACGTTTTTACCGCTCATGTATCTAGAATAGAAGAATTATTTAACGAGATATCAAAAACTACTAGAAGAGTAGTAGTTATGGGACATAAACTTCAAAGAATGATAAATGAGGTAATAGATAATAATTATATTAAGTTTGATAAAGATAGAATAGGTGATTTAAGTAACATTGATGATAAAGATGTTGTAATTCTTGTTTCAAATGAAAGAGAAAAACCTTTTATGAATTTAAATAGAATAATAAATGGTTATGATAAATTTGTTAAAATAAAATCTACTGATACCATATTTTTTATGGAACCAATTAACGATTACAATGAAAAACTTGCAATAAGAGTTATTGATGATATATCTAAATTAGGGGCATCAGTTGTTACTATGTCAAGAAAAGATAACCTTCTTCATCATGCTTCAAGTGAGGATATTATGTTAATGCTTGATTTGATGAATCCTAAGTATTATATGCCTGTTATTGGAGAATATCGTCATATGGTAGCGAATGCTAACGCGGCAAGTCACATAGGGATGCCAAAAGAAAACATATTATTAAAACAAAATGGTGATGTTGTTACAATAATTAATGGAGAATTAAAAGATGTTAATGAAAAGGTAAAAGTAGATAGTGTATTAATAGATGGTAATTCTTCTCAGGATGTTGGACAACTTGTTTTAAAAGATAGAGAATTATTATCAGATAATGGTATAGTTGTAATTTGTGCGACGTTAGATAAAAGGACAAAAGAAATTTTAGCTTATCCAGAAGTTTTAACAAAAGGGTTTATATACGTAAAAGAAAATACTGATTTAGTAGAAGAAATGAAGCGTATTTCTCTTGAAGTAATAAATGAAAATACTTCTGATAATTATGTTGAATATAATAAAATTAAGATGAGTATACGTGAACGTTTAAGTCATTATTTATATGAAGAAACAGAGTGTAAACCTATGATTATAACTGTTATTCAAGAAGTATAGTAATATACTTCTTTTTTTTGATTTATTTTTATTATTTTGATATAATTAATAATGGATATAATATGGAGGTCTATTATGGTAGAAAATGAAAGAAGAGAACCTAGTTTAGAAAATTTTTATGAAGTATTTAACATACCTTATTTAGCATCTGATACAAGAATAAGAAGTATTTTAAATAGCTTGAAAGAAGAAGCAAAAAATAATAAAGATGAAATGGCATATAGATATATACAGTTAGCAGAAGAATATTTGTTAGAAAGAAGAGAACTTTATGATAAATATTTAAAAAGACATGGTGTTAAATTTCCTAAAACAAAAAAGGAAAAGAAACTATCTTTAGTAAAAAAGACAATAGCTGCTGGACTTATAGTGGCAATAGGCTTAGGTACAACTGCCGTTATTCAAAATGAAAAACAAGAAAATATAAATAGTAATGTTTGTGTTGAATATGCGATTCAAGAAGGGGATACCTTAAATGAATTAAGAGATGGATATGGTCTTCGTGATATTTCAATGAGCCATCTTGAAATATCTGGTGCTCAAAGACAATTTTCTGCAGATGAAGTAGGACAAAGTATATTTGATTATGTTGCAGTAGGTGATGTTGTTATTGGTAGAACTACTAAAGAAAATGCTGATAAGTTAGTTGAAAAAGGAGCTAGAATAATATCTATTGAAGAAGCTAGAGATTTACTTGGAGAAAATAATTTAGTTGGAAAATTCAAAGAAGAAAATGGTGATTTTGTATTTTTTATACCTAATAATGAAAAAAGTTTAGGATAAGTTAATTACTATTTATAAAATATTTAAATTAAATATAATAAAGGAGAAAATCCATGAAGAAAAAAAGATGACTTGTAAATTAAATTATAAAGATGAACTAAATGAAGTAAATAATAAATATACTAAAAAAGAAAAAGTAGATACATTTACATCTGAAAAAGCAGCTTGTAAATGGTCTTGTGAACAATAATGAAAAAGGAGTAAAAAATGGAAAAAGAAAGAAGAATAAAAGCACTAGCAATAGTAGTACTCGTAATAGCAGTAATAGGATTATCAGTTGCGTTTGCAGCATTATCCCAAACACTAACAATAAATGGAAGCGCATACTTAAACGCAACAAAGTGGGGAATAAAGTTTGAAAACTTATCATCACCAATAAAGGTAGGTGATGCAACAGTTACTGGGGAAGCTAAAATAAATGAAAGTACCTACGTAGAAATAGCAAATATGAACGTTAATTTAAAAACACCAGGAGATAGTGTTACATATAACGTAGATTTAGTAAACGAAGGAACAATAAATGCAAAAATAGAAAAGATAGAAAAAACAGCATTAACAGAAGAACAAGCAAAATATCTATCGTTTAAAGTAATAAAAGAAGATGGACAAGAATTAAATGAAGGATATATATTAGGTAAAGAAACAAGAATACCACTTACAATAAAAATAGAATTTAAAAAAGACATAACAAAAGAAGATTTACCAAAAGAAACAAGTGAAATAACATTATCATATAAAATAAACTTCGTACAGACAGATGAAAAAGTTGCAAGTGGAGGTCAAGGCTCATCATCATGTACAACTTTTGAAAAGAAAGATAAATATAGTGAAGGTGATGTAATATCAGTTTGTAATAATGATACTGGTAAATCAGAAGATTTTTATGTAATCGGAGATCTTGGTGGTGAACATGTATTAACAATTGCTAAAGATGCATTATTATACGGTTATAATAGATATATTACATTTACTGATAGTGGTACTGAGTTTTCTTATGAATTACTTGATACATCTACTCCTAATTATGGTCTTCAAGATCCAACATATTTTGGAGCTACTGAAGAGGAATATATGGAAAAAATATTTATACCTTTACAAGAATCTTTTGCATATTGTACTGATGAACTTGGTAATTCAAAAAATGTAGGTGATGAAAAATGTACACATTTATTTGCAGGTACTGGATATGTTAAATTCTCAGATTATGAAACGTTAATATTTGAGGGAGCTAGTAATTCTAATACATTTGGTAATAAAGGATTTGATAGCAAGCAACCTAATTATTCAACCATGACGGAAGAACCTGTAAACGTATATACATACGCAAAAAATTATGAGAATTATTTAAAAGGACTTGGGAAGACTTCTGCAATAGTTCAATTACTAGATATTAGTCAATTACAGATGTTAGGTTGTACAGGTACTGGAACTGGTTTTTGTCCTAATGGATCTCCTTCTTTTGTGAATTATGGGGAACATTATTGGATAAATTATTGTAGTTTGTATGAATGTGCAATGTTTAGTAGTGATGAGCTATCAAATCAAAAAGTAAATGAATCTTTAGGATTATTTAGACCTGTTGTTAGTTTTAAAAAATCTGAGTTATAAAATAATTATACAACCATAAAAACTATCCTTAAGGATGGTTTTTAATATTTAATATAAATTTTTTGTAATATTTTATTATTTTGTGCTATAATTAACAAGTTAGTAAAAAAAGAGGTGTAAGTTATGGAAATAAGAAACGTTGCAATAATTGCTCACGTTGACCATGGTAAAACAACCTTGGTTGATGAATTATTAAAACAATCTGGTACTTTTAGAGAAAATGAAGAAGTAGAAACAAGGGCAATGGATTCTAATGATATTGAAAGAGAAAGAGGAATTACAATACTTGCTAAAACAACCGCAATTAATTATAAAGGTTATAGAATAAACATATTAGATACTCCAGGACATGCTGATTTTGGTGGAGAGGTAGAAAGAATAATGCACATGGTTGATGGTGTATTATTAGTTGTTGATGCTTATGAAGGTACGATGCCTCAAACTAGGTTTGTACTTAAAAAAGCTCTAGAAGCTGGTGTTAAACCTATTGTTGCAATAAATAAGGTTGATAAACCATCTACTAGAATTGATGAAGTATTAGATGAAGTATTAGAATTATTTATAGAGCTTGGTGCAGATGATGACCAATTAGAGTTTCCGGTTGTTTATGTATCTGCTTTAAATGGTACTTCAAGTTTAGATAAAGATTTATCTACTCAAGAGCATACGATGGATCCGGTTTTAGATATGATTATTAATAATATTCCAGGTCCAAGTACTGATAGTGCATCTTCATTACAATTTCAACCAGCTTTACTAGATTATAACGATTACGTAGGTAGAATAGGTATTGGTAGAATAGCGCGTGGTACGATAAAAGAAAATGAAATGGTTTCTTGTGTTAGGTTAGATGGTACGATAAAGCAATTTAGAATTCAAAAATTATTTGGTTTTCTAGGACTTAAAAGAATAGAAATAAAAGAAGCTCATGCCGGAGAAATAATAGCTATTTCTGGACTACCTGATATTTCTGTTGGAGAAACTGTTTGTGATATTGGAAAGGAAGATGCACTTCCAATTCTTAGAATAGATGAACCTACTTTACAAATGACTTTTGGTGTTAATAATTCTCCGTTTGCAGGTAAAGAAGGAAAGTTTGTAACAGCTAGAAAATTAGAAGAAAGACTTATGAAAGAAACACAAAGGGATGTATCTTTAAGAGTAAAAGAAAATGATACTGAAAGTTGGATAGTATCTGGTCGTGGTGAACTTCATCTATCAATATTAATAGAAAACATGAGAAGAGAAGGATATGAAATGCAAGTTTCAAAACCTGAAGTTATTGTAAAAGAAATAGATGGTGTTAAGTGTGAACCATATGAAGACTTACAATTAGAAGTTCCAGAAGAAAACGTAGGGCCAGTAATTGAAGCATTAGGTGTTCGTGGTGGTACAATGATTAACATGACTAATAATCAAAATCAAGTTAGGTTAAATTATACTATACCATCAAGGGGATTAATTGGTTTTATGACTGATTTTATGACCATGACAAAAGGATATGGGATAATTAACCATACGTTTAAAGAATATATGCCAATGGCTGATGCGGTTGTTGGAGAAAGAAAACTAGGTGTTTTAGTTTCGATGGAAAATGGTAAGGCATCGGCATACGGGTTAGGACAATTAGAAGATCGTGGGGTTATGTTTATTGAACCAGGATGTGAAGTATACGAAGGAATGATTGTTGGTGAAAATAACCGTGAAAATGATTTAGCGGTAAACGTTGTTAAACAAAAACAACAAACAAATACTAGAAGTGCTGGTAAAGATCATACCGTAGTTTTAAAAAGACCTCGTAAATTATCTTTAGAAGTTTGTTTAGATTATATTAATTCTGATGAATTAGTAGAAGTTACACCAGAAAACTTTAGATTAAGAAAAAGAATTTTAAATACTGAAGAAAGAAAGAAATTTGATGCAAGAAAAAATAGTTAGTTTTTGAAAAACTAACTATTTTTAAATATATTGGTATATTTAAAAATAAGATTAATATGGTATAATTATTATGATAGAGGGTGTAATGATGAAAAAATATAAAGTAATGGATGGTAATGAAGCTTGTAGTTATGTATCTTATTTGTTTAGTGAAGCTGCTGGTATTTATCCAATAACACCAGCTTCAACAATGGCTGAGAAAGTAGATGAATTATCTAATAAAGGTTTTAATAATTTATATGGAACTCCAGTTAAGGTAATGGAAATGCAAAGTGAAGCAGGTGCAATAGGATTAGTTCATGGTATGTTGCAAGCAGGAACACTTGCAACTACTTATACGGCATCACAAGGTTTACTTCTTATGATTCCAAGTATGTATAAAATAGCAGGGGAATGTTTACCATGTGTTATTAACGTAGCTGCTAGAAGTATAGCAACACATGCTTTAAGTATATTAGGAGATCATCAAGATGTTTACGCGGTAAGACCAACTGGTTTTTCAATGATTGCATCATCAGACGTTCAAGACGTTATGAATTTAACCGCGGTATCTTACTTATCTGCAATTGATAATAGTATGCCAGTTCTTAACTTTTTTGATGGATTTAGAACGTCACATGAATTAAAAAAAATAGAAGTATTAGATGGTAAAGATTTATTATATTTACTAAATAGAAAAGCACTTGATGACTTTAAAGATAAAAGTCTTTTAGCAAGTAAAGTAATTCGTGGTACTACCCAAAATGATGATGTTTATTTTCAAAATACTGAAGCTAGAAACATAAAGTATGATAAGATGCCTGACGTAGTAAATGATTATATGCAAAAAATTAATGAAATAACTGGTAAAGATTATAAACCATTTAATTATTATGGTGATAAAAATGCTACAAAGGTAATTGTTGCCATGGGATCAGTTTGTGATACCATAAAAGAAGTAGTAGATAACGAAGAAGGTTTAGGTCTTGTTGAAGTTCATTTATACAGACCGTTTAGTAAAAAATACTTCTTTGACGTAATTCCTAAAACAGTTAAGAAAATTGCTGTATTAGATAGAACTAAAGAACCAGGAGCAAGTGGTGAACCATTATACTTAGATGTATGTTCTATGTATCAAAGTAAAGAATTAGCACCTAAAATAATAGGTGGAAGATATGGACTTTCTAGCAAAAATACTGATGCAGCTTGTATTAAAGCAGTATTCGATTTTTTAGATAATCCAAATAATTTTAATAATTTTACGGTTGGTATTAATGACGATTTAACAAATAGGAGTATTCCAATACCTGAATATAAGGTTAAACATAAAGGTACACGTGAATTATTAATATATGGATATGGTTCTGATGGTATGGTAACTGCTTCAAAAGATATAATTACCATAATGGGAAATTATACTGATGCTTTTGTTCAAGGTTATTTTCAGTATGATTCAAAAAAGTCAGGTGGCGTTACAAAATCTCATCTTAGAATTGCAAGAGAAGATATATCAAGACCATACTATGTTGAAAAAGCAAATACGTTAGTATGTACTAAAGATACGTATCTTTTAAGATATAATATTTTAGATAAAATAAAGAAAAATGGTACATTTATTTTAGTTACTGATAAAAAAGGTGATGACCTAGTACAATTTTTACCAAATAAGGTAAAGAAAATAATGATCGATAAAAACATTGATTTTTATACGATAGATGCTTTTGAAATTGCAAGAAGACATAACATACCAAACAAGATAAGTATGATTATGGAAACTGCTATCTTTAAAGTTGGTGGACTAGTTAATTATGATTTAATTCTTAATAAGATAAGAGAACAAATAAGAAAGAAATTTTCTAAAAAAGGTTCTGAGGTAGTAGATGCTAACTTAGATGCTATTAACGAAGTAAATGATAATTTAATTAAAGTGGATATTAATATGACTTTACTTGGGGAAGAAAAAGATTATGAAAATCATTTAATTAAAGATAAAGTTATGAAATATATTTATAATTTAGATGGTGATAATTTAAGTGTTAAAGATTTTGAAAATCATCTTGAGGGAAGCTTTATGCCCGCTACTAGTAAGTTAGAAAAAAGTGATATAGCTAACATGCTTCCTTGTTGGGATAAAGAAAAATGCATACAGTGTAACATGTGTTCTTTAGCTTGTCCACATGGTGTTATAAGACCATTTGTTTTAAATAAAGAAGAAGTTGAAAGGTATAATTTAGAAGGTAAGGTAGCTAATGTGCCAGGTAAAGATGATTTATATTTTTACATGGGTATTTCTTGGAAGGATTGTACGGGTTGTGGTGTTTGTGCTAGTGTTTGTCCTGCTAAAGAAAAGGCAATCATTATGATGGAAAAAGAAAAAGCTCCTAAAAAAAATGTATCAGTTATGTTTGACGATGACTTAAATAAAAAAGTTTTTCCGAAAAACACAATTAAGGGTTCTCAATTTGAAAAGCCTTTATTTGAATTTTCTGGTGCTTGTGCAGGATGCGGAGAAACACCATATTTAAAATTATTAACTCAGCTTTTTAACGAAAGATTAGTAATTGCAAACGCTACTGGATGTTCTTCAATTTATGGAGCTTCGCATCCTTCTATGCCATATAACGTATCTTGGGCAAATTCATTATTTGAAGATAATGCTGAGTTTGGTTTAGGAATTAAAATGGGAGATAGAGTTCAAAAAGAGCGTATTAAAAGTATATTAAAAAATAGTGACCTATCAGATGCAAATAAAGAAATTGCGGATCGTTGGATGGAAGATGATGAAAATTTAGAAAAAGCAGAAGATATGATTAAAAACTTTGATTTTAGTGAAGCTATGAAAGCCGAAAGATTAAAAAAATATATTATGCCTAAATCAGTTTGGATAATAGGTGGCGATGGATGGGCTTATGATATAGGTTATGGAGGATTAGACCACGTATTAGCATCTAAAGAAAACGTTAATATTTTAGTTTTGGATACTGAGGTATATTCAAATACTGGCGGCCAAACATCTAAGGCAACTAGAAGTGGAGCAACTGCTAAGTTCTCATCTAGTGGTAAAAAAGGTCAAAAAAAGGATTTAGCAAGAATGGCTCTTTCTTATGATAATGTTTACGTAGCACAAATATGTTTAGGCGCTAATATGCAACAGACGATAAAAGCATTTACTGAGGCTGAAAAACATGATGGGCCATCAATTATAATTGCGTACTCACCATGTATTAATCATGGTATTAAATCAGGTATGAAAGATAGTATAAGTGAAGAAAAACTTGCTGTAGAAAGTGGATATTGGCCAATATTTAGATATGATCCAGAAAAAGAAAAGTTATCATTAGATTATAAAAATCCAAGCTTTGATAAGTATGAAGAATTTTTGAGTAAAGAAAATAGATATGCAATGACAAGGCTTGTTAACGAACAAAGAGCAAAAGAACTTTTTGAAGCTAATAAAAATTTAGCTATTAAAAGATTTAATTATTATAAAGAATTATCAGAAAAAGAGTGATTTGACAGGATTACTCTTTTTTGATATTATAGCATCCAAACAAGGGGGGGAAATATGAAAATAACTTATGGAGAAAATGAAGAAATGGATAAAAAAATAAATACATTAAAATGCTCTATTCATTTCTTTAAAAAAAAATTTGCAAATAAAAAATATAAGTTTTATACAACACATGAAAAAGAATATATTGTAACTTTTGATACTTCTACATATTTAAATTTAACTTGTCTTAAGGATGTAATAAAAAATAAAAATAAATCTACTGAAAAAAAATTAAATAATATTTTTGGTATGTTAATTAAAGGAGAGTTAGATGTTAATAAAAATGCTTTTGAAAAAGCAATAATGAATACTTCATATATAAGTTATTTAGTGAATTTTGATATTAATCATGTTCATTCATTTATAGAAATAGATGATAAATCTTATGTATTAATAAAAAATAATACTAGTGATATTGTTGTAAAGGTAGAAAAGAAAGTAGAAGAAGATGATTTAATACATTTTAAAGTAAAAAGCGTTTGTAATCCTAAAATATTAAATAGAGAACTTTTAATGTCTGAAGTTGAGGTTGATTTACCATATAAAATAGAAATAATTAAATATGTAGATGATAAGATGGAAAAACATACTTCAAAAATTTCTAAAAAAGTTTATGAAAAAAGAAAGGATTTATTTAGAGAATATATTTACTTTGATAAAGATGGAAATGATAGGGATGAAAATTCTATATTTGAAGTAAAAGAGTTTATAGAACGTGTCCCTATAATAAAAAAATAAGTTTACATATAAGCTTATTTTTATTTTGGATAAAAGCTATTATATTGTATAATTATTACGGGTGATATTATGCTTGGAACTATTAAGATAGATGAAATATATGAAACTGAAATAACCGGTTTAGAAAATGAAGGGTCTGGAGTTTGTAAAATAAATCAAATGATTGTTTTTGTACCTAAAGCTTTACCTGGTGAAAAGGTAAGGATAAGAATAACGGAAAAAAAGAAAAATTTCGCTAGAGGAAAAATAGTTGAAATATTAAAATCATCAGATAAAAGGATTGAATCTAAATGTCCTTATTATGAAGAATGTGGTGGCTGTAATTTAAGACATCAAACTAGTAAAGAAAATTTAAAATTTAAAAAAGAAAAAATAGAAACTGCTCTTAAGAGAATTGGAAAATTAGATGTTAAAGTGGAAGATACAATACCATCTTTAAAAGAAGATAATTATAGAAATAAAGTGAGTTTTAAAGTAGAAGATAATCGTATTGGCTTTTATGGTGAAGGTACTTATCAGTTAATAGATATAGATTATTGTCTTTTAGCACAAAAACAGATTAATGACTCACTAAATGTTATTAAAAGTTATTTAAAAGAAAATGATAATGAGATAAAAAGTGTTACTATTAAGTATGGTAATGCGATGGATGAAATTCTTATAGATATATATTCATTAAATAATACTGATATAAAGATATTAGATTATTTAACTACTAACATAAATAATTTAAAGAGTGTTATATATAATGATAAGGTTGTTTATGGTAATGGATATATTAAAGAAGTTTCAAATGGTCTTATGTTTAACGTTTCTGCTAAATCATTTTTTCAAGTAAATAGTGTTCAAACTGAAAAGTTATATGATGAAATTATTAAACAATCTAATCTAAGTAAAGAAGATGTAGTTCTTGATTTATATTGTGGAACAGGTACTATAACTAGTATAGTATCTAAATATGTAAAAAAAGTAATAGGAATAGAAATAGTAGAAGATGCTATTATTGATGCTAAAGAGAATTTAAAAATTAATAATATTAGTAATGTTAAGTTTATATGTGGTGATGCTACTAAAGAAATAAATAAAATAAAAGAAAAAGTAGACGTAGTAATTGTAGATCCACCAAGAAAAGGAATAGATAGAAAAGCTATTGCTATTATGAAAAAAATTTCTCCTAAAAAAATAGTATATGTATCTTGTAATCCTGTTACCATGGCTAGAGATTTAAGTTATTTAAAAGATTTATATGATGTAAAAAAGGTAGTTCCGGTTGATATGTTTCCTAATACAAGCCACGTGGAAACAGTTTGTGTTTTAGAAAGGAAGTAAATAATACATTGTTTTATAGTTGAAAATTAATAAATGAAGGGAGTGCGGTAAATGAAAGAAAGTAATATTTTATTATATGAAACAGAAGATGGAAAGATAAACGTTGATGTTATTTTAAAAGATGAAACAATATGGTTAACACAAAAAAGCATGAGTGAATTATTTGATGTTAATGTATCTGCGATTAATAAACATCTAACAAATATTTATGAAGAAAAAGAATTAGATAAAAACTCAACTATTTCCAAAATGGAAATAGTTCGTAAAGAAGGAAATCGTAATGTAAATAGAGAATTAGAATTCTATAATCTTGACGCCATAATTGCAGTTGGTTATAGAGTTAATTCTAAAAAAGCTACCAAGTTTAGAATATGGGCTACCAAAATATTAAAAGATTATATGATAAAAGGTTTTGTTATTGATGTTGATAAAATGAAAAATGGTCCAAAGTTTGGAAAAGACTATTTTGATGAATTATTACAAAATATTAAAGAAATTAGACTAAGTGAAAGAAGACAATATCAAAAAATAACTGATGTTTTTGAAGCAACTAGTATCGATTATAATAAAGATTCGGATGAAGCATATACATTTTTTAAAATAGTTCAAAATAAATTACATTATGCTATTACAGGTAAAACAGCAGCTGAACTAATATATGAAAGAGTAGATAGTGAAAAAATACATATGGGACTTACTAATTGGAAAAATAGTCCTGATGGGAAGATAATGAAATATGATATTAGCATTGCAAAAAACTACCTTGAAAAAGATGAATTAGATAAATTAAATGATTTAACAAATTTGTTTTTAGATATTGCTGAAACAGAGGCAAAGGAACAAAAAAATATGACAATGAATGATTGGATTGAAACTGCTGATGATTTATTGAAATATAGAAAGAAAAAAATATTAAGTGACTCGGGAAAAATTTCTCATAAAAAAGCAATAGAAAAAGCAAATAATGAATATGAAAAATTCAGAATAAAGCAAGATCAAGAATATATATCGAGTATGGACCAGATGTATGAAAGATATTTAAAAGAAAAGTAATTTAATATAAATAAAAATATTGGACTATACATGAAGAGCACACAACATAGGCATATTTCTGTTAAGCAACATGTCAAATGAAGGAGCATTCAGCCTTGATGACCTATAAATAATCTGTTTTCAAGCCGCGTTGAGTGTGTATGCTAAATAATATAAAAATAAAAAAAGAAAAAGGAGTTAAAAATGAAAAAAGAAAAAGAAATTAAAATATTAGCTATTGTTTCTCTTATAATTTCAGTATTATGTATAACAATTGCGTTTTTATCGATAAGCAAAGTAATGGTAACAAATAAAAAAAATGTAATAGCAGACGCAAGATGGGATGTTCATTTTGATAATTTAAAATACAAGACCTATAGTGATGCAAAAATTATTAAGTATCCAACACTTCAAAATAAAAAAACTTACATTGGTGATTTTGAAGTTTTGTTAACTAAACCAGGAGATAAAGTTACGTTTTTTTATGATGTAGTAAATGCAGGAACATTAAGAGCTAAATACGATTTAACTTACGTAAATGACATTTTAGAAGAAAGTTCTAACAAGGATAAAATAATTAAATCTATATATGCTGAGTCTGATTGGGATGGTGATGGCGTAACGACAGATGAAGAAGTTATAAAATCATCAAAAAACATAGTTATAAAAGATAAGATTTTTAAAGGGACTTTGCAAGCAAATGAAATTCAGCGTGGAAGTCTTACGATAAGCTTTATTGGAAATGAAGTACCAAAAGGTGAAGTAAAATTAAACATTAGTTTGAAATATTATTTTGTACAAAAATAAAGAAACCAATATTTTGGTTTTTTTTAATAATTCTTAATAAAAAATTCATTGACTATAAACATATGATTTGATAGAATGTTTTTTGTTAGTTACCTTACAAAGTAGGTGTTGGATATGAGTAAAAGAAAAATTCCGTTTGAAATAAAAATGCTTGATAATATGTTAAATAGAAAGATATGTGAGAATGTAAAAAAAGAAGGTATTTTTAATATATCTCACGTACAAGCTGATATTCTAGGATATTTATATAAAAATAAAAATAGAATAATTTATCAAAATGAAGTAGAAAAAGAAATAGGTGCAAGAAGATCAACTATATCAGGTATTTTAAAAACAATGGAAAAGAATGATTTGATTATAAGAATAGATTCATTAGAAGATGCACGAAAAAAAGAGATATCATTAACTGATAAAAGTATTAAAAAGCATGATGAATTAGAAAAAAAGGTGATTATTTTTGAAAAAGAACTTCTAAAAGGCATATCATGTGAAGAGAAGAAAATTTTTTTTAAGGTAATCGACAAGTTAAAAGAAAACTTGAAATAGGAGGAATAATATATGTTAAAGTTAATAAAGGAATTCAAGAAAAAAGATTTTATTTTAATATTTTTTTGTGTTATTTTAATTGTATTTCAGGTCTGGCTTGATTTAAAACTTCCTGATTATATGTCAAAGATAACAGCTTTGGTTCAAACCGAAGGAACAAAAGTATTTGATGTATTAAAGCAAGGTGGATACATGCTTTTATGTGCAGGAGGATCATTAATATCAGCCTTTATCGTTGGGTATATGACTTCTTATATATCTGCAACGTTTTCTAAAAGAACGAGAAAAACCTTATTTGAAAAGGTTCAAAGTTTTAGTATGGAAGAAATTAAAAAGTTTAGAACCAGTAGTTTAATAACAAGAACTACTAATGATATAACAAACATTCAGATGTTTATATCAATGGGACTTCAGATGATTATTAAAGCCCCAATCACGGCGGTATGGGCGATTTTAAAAATATTAGGTAAGGGATGGCAATGGAGTTTGGCAACTGGTGCCTCAGTTTTTGTTTTACTTACCGTGATAGTGATTTTAATGATTAGCGTGTTTCCTAAGTTTAAAATCGTGCAAAAATTAATTGATAGCATAAATGAACTTACCCGTGAAAACTTAAATGGTATAAGGGTAGTAAGAGCATTTAATGCTGAAAAGTACCAAGAAGATAAATTTGAAAAAGGTAATGATAAGTTAACTAAAACTCAAATTTTTAACCAAAAAATGATGTCGATTATGTCTCCTACGATGTATTTGGTAATGAACGTTTTAACGCTTTCTATTTATGCGATAGGATCAAACCTTTTAAGTAACGCGGGTATGTTTGATAGGTTAACAATATTTAGTAACATGGTTGTTTTCTCAAGTTATGCCATGCAAGTTATTATGTCGTTTTTAATGCTTGCTATGATATTTATTATGTATCCAAGAGCAAGTGTATCAGCAACGCGTATTAATGAGGTTTTAAACACCAATACAAAGATTGTTGATGGTAATTTTGATGGTGATACAAAAAGTGTTGGAGAAATAGAATTTAAGAACGTATCATTTAAATATCCAGATGCTGATGAATACGTATTAAAAAATATTTCATTTAAAGCTAACAAAGGTGATACAATTGCGATAATTGGATCTACTGGTAGTGGTAAATCTACGATAGTTAATTTAATAATGCGTTTTTATGACGTAACTGATGGAGAAATACTAATAGATGGGGTAAACATAAAAGAATACAAACAAGAGGTTTTACATGAAAAATTAGGTTATGTGCCTCAAAAAGCAGTTATGTTTAACGGAAGTGTTGAGTATAACATTGGTTATGGTAAAAATAAAATAAGTGATAAAAAAATAAAAGAGGCAAGTAAAATAGCTCAAGCTTCTGAGTTTGTTGAAAAAATGCCAAATAAATATAACTCTAACGTTTCTCAAGGAGGTACAAATATATCAGGTGGACAAAAACAAAGACTAGCTATCGCAAGAGCAATCGCAAAAGATCCTGAAATATATGTATTTGATGATTCATTTAGTGCGTTAGACTATAAAACTGATTACGTTTTAAGAAAAGAGTTAAAACGTAGTACCAAAGATGTAACCAACATAATAATAGCACAAAGAATAGGAACTATTATTAACGCTGATAAGATAATTGTTTTAGACAAAGGAAAAACAGTTGGCGTTGGAACTCATAAGCAGCTTTTAAAGAAGTGTAAGGTGTATAAAGAAATAGCCTTATCACAACTTACAAAGGAGGAACTTGAAAATGAATGATGAAAAAAGACATGCAAGTGCTCCAAGAAGAGGACATGGACCTGGTGCAGGGGAAAAACCAAAAAATTTAGGTGCAACGATTAAAAAGATGACAAAGTATTTAAACAAACTACTTCCATTTATAATAATTGCGTTAGTTTTTGCAGCTTTATCTAGTATATGCACAATAATTGGACCTAATAAATTAAGTGATTTAACTGATGAACTTAGTAAGGGACTTGTTATAAATAAAGAAGAGTTAAATAAAGTAACTAATGATATTTCAAGCACTTTAAGTGAAGAAAACATAAAAAACATAAGTGCTGAAATTATGAATGTTAAATTAGATAGGGAAACTATTTTCTTGATAAATTCATCAAATATTATATCTGATGATGATAAACTAGCTTTTAATAGTTTTTTATTAAAGACAAATACTTTAAATAGTAAAGAATTGCTAAAAGAAATAGTTAACTTACCAACGAGTATAACAAACATGATTTTACCTGATTCTAAAATCAATGATGTTTTTGTAACTTCAAGTGATAAACTAGCTTTTATAAGTACTTTTAATGATGTTGATAAATCTAATCAAAAAGAAATGATATTAAAAATAACTAATCTTCCAAAAAGTATACAAAGTTTATTATTACCAGATAGTAAAATAGATAAAACATTGGTAAAAACAGAAGAAAAAATAGCATTCTTAAACAAAATGAGTAACGTTGATAAAGATTCTTCTGTAAAAACGATATATAAAGCAGTTGATGAACTCCCAAGTAGTATGGGTAATTTAATAAAACCAAAACTAAATTTTAGCGCTATTAAAAAAATAGTAGTATTTTTACTTGTTCTTTATCTATCAAGTGCTTTGTTTAACTTATTACAAAGTTTACTTATGGCTATTATGGCAAATAAATTTGCGCAAGAATTAAGAACAAAGATATCGATAAAGATAAATAAATTAGCATTAAAGTATTTTGATACACATTCTAAAGGAGATATATTATCTCGCGTTACAAACGACGTTGATACCGTTGGGATGAACCTATCACAAAGTCTAGGATCACTAGTTAGTGCCATAACCTTATTTATAGGCTGTATAATAATGATGTTTGTAACTAACTGGATCATGGCCATAACCGCTATTTTAGCATCACTACTTGGATTTGCCTTTATGATGTTAGTTTTATCGAAGTCTCAAAAATATTTCTTAGCAAGACAGGTTGAGCTTGGAAAACTAAATGGACATATTGAAGAAATATATTCAAATCATAACGTTGTTAAAGCTTATAACGGAAATTATGATGCAAGTAAAACGTTTGATAAACTAAACGATAACGTATTTGAATGTAACCGTATGAGTCAGTTTTTATCTGGACTTATGCCATCAATGATGAATTTTATTGGTAACTTTGGTTATGTTGCCGTATGTATTGTTGGAGCAAGTCTTGTTATAAACAATCAAATATCATTTGGTGTAATAGTAGCATTTATGATATACGTAAGATTATTTA